>NZ_JADEVX010000035.1:0-30537 GCF_015207925.1 Microcystis sp. LEGE 00066
TATCAGCCAGACTTGGAAACTATCTCATCAAATTAGTCCCCCCATAGAACCTCCTTGAGCCATCTTGCACACTTTTCTCTTTTTGTCAAATTTTATGTTAAGAAAGATGTGACTAATGGATAGCTTAATAAGGGGGGTATCTGAAAGTTTTCAATACCTACCTACTTAATCATGTTATTTTATGTCATCGCCTATGATATTCCCTGCAATAAAAGACGTAAAAAAGTGGCTGATTTGCTGGAAGGATACGGCCAACGGGTTCAGTATTCAGTTTTCGAGTGTGTTTTAAGCAAATCTCTATACAATCAGTTAAGAGAACGCCTGCAAAAGCAAATCAAAGAAAACGAGGATAGTATTCGATTTTACCCCATCTCTGGCCATACTTTAGCACAAATAGAGACTTTAGGCGGTGTCCCGCTAACTAAAGCGCCAAGTTCTACGATCATCTGATTCGGTATCATCGACTAGCGACGGATAGGGGTGGGAGCAGATAACCTCGATTTCTGGTAAAATCCCTCGATCTACCACAGGATAAGAATTTTGGGGTTTATGGGGTTAGCTGTGCGACCGTATCCAGCTATAATTAAACTATCGGTCGCAACTGGCTTCTGAATCTCAATCCTGTTCGGACGTTTGCCTACCGGCTCTCTCTACTCGCTAGAGAAATTAATTGAATGGAAACTCGATAGCACTGACATTTGCACCAATAAAATTGAGGGTAGGCTCTCTACTCGCTAGAGAAATTAATTGAATGGAAACCGAGAAAATATGCTGTTGATGACAAGCGACCCGCTGCTCTCTCTACTCGCTAGAGAAATTAATTGAATGGAAACCTTAAAATCCTCGCAATGCTTAAACCGCGATACTTCGCCCTCTCTCTACTCGCTAGAGAAATTAATTGAATGGAAACTTGATTTGCCAAGCCATAGCTTGATCAAAAGTGACCAACTCTCTACTCGCTAGAGAAATTAATTGAATGGAAACAATTTGCCCAAATAGTTGCCAATTTGTTACATCTCCTCTCTCTACTCGCTAGAGAAATTAATTGAATGGAAACTAAACTTACTCATTAATTTGTCCTCTTGTGTGTTTCTCTCTACTCGCTAGAGAAATTAATTGAATGGAAACCTAAATATTCCCCCTTTGTACCCAGAGACTGATTCTCTCTCTACTCGCTAGAGAAATTAATTGAATGGAAACCCGTTCGCTCCTGATCTGCAAATTCCGAAATCTGACTCTCTACTCGCTAGAGAAATTAATTGAATGGAAACCTGAAAATCAACCACCCCTATATTTAAATAAGATTGACTCTCTACTCGCTAGAGAAATTAATTGAATGGAAACTCGAGAATTTTTCCGAAATAGGTTCCAGATTCGTCTCTCTCTACTCGCTAGAGAAATTAATTGAATGGAAACGGGTAAACTACCCGCTCCCCAACAGTTAATCCTAAACTCTCTACTCGCTAGAGAAATTAATTGAATGGAAACGTTTTTGAGCGATTTCTTTGGCTTCCACCGAAGTAATCTCTCTACTCGCTAGAGAAATTAATTGAATGGAAACTTCATGAACCTCGATCGCACCGCTGCGATTTTCTAACTCTCTACTCGCTAGAGAAATTAATTGAATGGAAACTCCAGAGGATTCGATCGATTGCACATTGGGCAACTCTTGCTCTCTACTCGCTAGAGAAATTAATTGAATGGAAACATTAATGGCATCAGAGCAAGGAATTATTATAGACGAAAAACTCTCTACTCGCTAGAGAAATTAATTGAATGGAAACAGTCTATCTACCGTTAAACGATGGAAAGAAAGTGTAAAAAATCTCTCTACTCGCTAGAGAAATTAATTGAATGGAAACGGGTAAAGCCACCCATGCGTGTGTTGACCAATGTAACTCTCTACTCGCTAGAGAAATTAATTGAATGGAAACATCTTCCTGTTTGGTTTCGTCTGTGAGTAGTTCGCACTCTCTACTCGCTAGAGAAATTAATTGAATGGAAACTAACTGCGGGCGCTCACAATCAAACAGAGAATCGATCCTCTCTACTCGCTAGAGAAATTAATTGAATGGAAACTCTTGGTAATAGGTAATAGGAACGAGGAGAAGCCGACTCTCTACTCGCTAGAGAAATTAATTGAATGGAAACTCATTTGATTTTTCCTCGTGTGTTTTTTGCTGATAACTCTCTCTACTCGCTAGAGAAATTAATTGAATGGAAACGCGCGAGTGCCATTTTCTTGAATCTCTTTTACAGAACTCTCTACTCGCTAGAGAAATTAATTGAATGGAAACTCGCCAATTAGTATAAGGCGATTAGCTGGTATATCTAGCTCTCTACTCGCTAGAGAAATTAATTGAATGGAAACATGGATATTTAATAATTGATACAGTAGAGGCTTTTTTGTCACTCTCTACTCGCTAGAGAAATTAATTGAATGGAAACATAACAAAATGATATAATTAATGTGACAGATTAATCTCTCTACTCGCTAGAGAAATTAATTGAATGGAAACTGATGGCCCTCACCCACGCCGCCCTATCCGTGGCGGCTCTCTACTCGCTAGAGAAATTAATTGAATGGAAACTTTTTATTGATGGCAAAAGAGTATTTATTTTTATCGATCCTCTCTACTCGCTAGAGAAATTAATTGAATGGAAACTGATCCGCTTCCCATTGGTGGCCGCAATTATCGCACTCTCTACTCGCTAGAGAAATTAATTGAATGGAAACCTAATTAATAAATATACAGAAAATAGCAAACTAGGCTTCTCTCTACTCGCTAGAGAAATTAATTGAATGGAAACGTCCCGTGATTTTGGCGATTTCCGAGTAGGTTCGGCTCTCTACTCGCTAGAGAAATTAATTGAATGGAAACCCAAGTGCGATTAGTAACAATTTCTTCTTCGGTTTTGGCTCTCTACTCGCTAGAGAAATTAATTGAATGGAAACTGGAAAATTTGTGACAAAATGGGATACATAATAGTCCTCTCTACTCGCTAGAGAAATTAATTGAATGGAAACAAAAGCGACAAAATACCCTAGGTCTTTGACATAAATCCTCTCTACTCGCTAGAGAAATTAATTGAATGGAAACCATTTGCCACCTGCCAAAAATTGATTAGTTTCTAACTCTCTACTCGCTAGAGAAATTAATTGAATGGAAACAGTATAGACCCGCATCATAAGAATCCCGGCTATATCCGATCTCTCTACTCGCTAGAGAAATTAATTGAATGGAAACTTTTGTCCTTTGGCAACCATAGTAAAATTGCCAGACATCTCTCTACTCGCTAGAGAAATTAATTGAATGGAAACCTAAAAGCGAGATTTGCTTTTGAATTAATCCTTGCTTGGCTTTGTCACTCTCTACTCGCTAGAGAAATTAATTGAATGGAAACATTCTTCGGGTTTTTAGCCCGCAATCAAACCAGTAGCTCTCTACTCGCTAGAGAAATTAATTGAATGGAAACCACACACACAGTACAATGTTCACTCCGGAGTATATGCACTCTCTACTCGCTAGAGAAATTAATTGAATGGAAACACCTTCCCATTTTCCCACAAATTCACCATTAGGAGTTACTCTCTACTCGCTAGAGAAATTAATTGAATGGAAACGGGAAGGGGTTAAATATACCTATGGTCAAAGATTGCCTCTCTACTCGCTAGAGAAATTAATTGAATGGAAACTTTGTTGGTGTGAGTGTGGCTATTAGTCACGGCCGCATCAATCTCTCTACTCGCTAGAGAAATTAATTGAATGGAAACTGATCAGTTAATAATCAATTAAACAATCTTAACGCAATCGCTCTCTACTCGCTAGAGAAATTAATTGAATGGAAACTAATCAGGATTAAAATCCTCCTCCTGAAGGATTTTGCTCTCTACTCGCTAGAGAAATTAATTGAATGGAAACTCTCGAAAATAGAAAGCAAGTTTTTCTCTGTTAAGATAGTTACTCTCTACTCGCTAGAGAAATTAATTGAATGGAAACTTAAAACCTCGTTGTTCTAAAACTTTATTGTACTCTTCTCTCTACTCGCTAGAGAAATTAATTGAATGGAAACTGTTCTGTATTGAGCCACAAAGGGTCAAGGGTTACGGATACCCTCTCTACTCGCTAGAGAAATTAATTGAATGGAAACTGTAAGATTAAATAACTCTACTACTATGATAACCAACTCTCTACTCGCTAGAGAAATTAATTGAATGGAAACTAGGTTCCTTTCCGCGCCTCATGGAATGCAATAAATTCTCTCTACTCGCTAGAGAAATTAATTGAATGGAAACAATCAATATCTAAAAATAGATGTTGTTTGTCAAATAAACTCTCTACTCGCTAGAGAAATTAATTGAATGGAAACTGAAGAGGGGGAAAATTTAGGAGTAATCGGCGATTTACTCTCTACTCGCTAGAGAAATTAATTGAATGGAAACACTACTTAAAACTCTTGCCATGTCATCGGGTCGGTTGATGCTCTCTACTCGCTAGAGAAATTAATTGAATGGAAACTTTTCGGCTAATTTTTTACTGCACTTGTAGCGATAACTCTCTACTAGCGCTTAGACATTAGCTGAATCTCAACAGACGATTTAAATGCGCGGGCAGCTTATCCTATATGGTAATGTTTAATTATATTCCCACAAAAGTTGCTTATGTCCTTACCTGAACTCCCTCTTCATCTTCAATTAACCCAAATGGTTTCGGGTTACTGGCTATCTCAGGCCATCTATGCTGCGGCTAAATTAAGTCTAGCCGAGCATTTAAGCAAAGGAGCGAAATCCTGTCAAGATTTGGCCTCCCTAACTGAGACTAATCCTGCTGCTTTATACCGACTGATGCGAGCATTAGCTAGTGTAGGAATTTTTCAAGAAACTGAATCTCAACAGTTTATACTAACTCCCTTAGCCGAACATTTATCTAGTGACCATCCCCGGTCAGTAAAAGCGACAGCGATTATGTTAGGAGAAGCCCCCCATTATCAAGCCTGGGGAAATGTGTTACATAGTATTAAAACGGGACAACCATCCTTTGATGATGTCTTTGGGATGGGAGTCTTTGAATATTTTCAAACCCATCCCCTAGATGCAGAGATTTTTGAACAGTCGATGAATAGTTTTTCTTTTTCGGAGGAGAAGGCTATTTTAGCTGTGTATAATTTCTCGGAATTTCAAACCCTAGTAGATGTAGGTGGAGGATACGGTGAGATGTTGGGGACAATCCTAGAGCAATATCCCCACCTCAAAGGAATTCTTTTTGATGAAGAATATGTAATTTCCCATTGTCAACCGACTTTAGAAAAACACGGTATTCTCCATCGTTGTCAAACCGTTGGCGGTAATTTTTTTGAATCCGTACCGTCGGGAGGAGATGGCTATTTATTAAAACATATTATTCATGATTGGGATGATCGACGAGCGATTGCTATTTTGAAAAACTGTTGTCAAGCTTTAGATAGTAATGGGAAAGTTTTAGTCTTGGAAATGGTTGTTCCTGCGGGTAATAATCCTTCGGCCGCTAAAATGTTAGACATAAATATGTTAGTTATGTGTCCAGGAGGTAAGGAAAGAACCGCAGAGGAATTTGAGGAATTGTTGAGTCCAGCGGGATTAAAATTAAATCGAATTATTCCAACTCAAGAGGATATTTGTATTATTGAATGCGTTAAAAAATAATAGAATAGAAAAAGGGTTTCTTCAAGAAACCCTTTTTCTATTGTTTAGATATAGGTAGCCCAAGATTTTGCCCAGGCGAGAATTTCATGAACTCGATCGAGGCTTGAAGATTCACAGTAGAGACGCAAAACCGGTTCTGTGCCACTAAAGCGAATTAACAACCAACTGCCATCTTCTAAACGGAATTTATAACCGTCTATAGGATTACAATCAGTCACTTGTTTACCGGCAATTTCCCTTAAGGGTTCCTGATCCAAAGCAGTGATTAACTGATCGCGAGCTTCCATATTAGCTAGGGGTAAATCAATGCGATCATACTGAGAATGAAAGCCAGTTTTATCCTGTAATTGCGCGTAAAGATCGCTTAAATCTTGGCCCGATTCCACCACTGCTTCCAAAACGTATAAAGCTGATAATAAAGCATCCCGTTCGGGAATGTGAGTACCATAACCGACACCTCCCGACTCTTCCCCACCAATTAACACAGGAGTGGTCAACATTCGATCGGCGATATACTTATAACCGATCGGGGTTTCAAAGACCGATAAACCGTATAAACTGGCTAATTTGGGGATTAAATCGGAACCGCTCACCGTTTTCACAATTTCCCCTCTCATTCCCTTTTTGCCAGCTAAATGCTCGATTAGAATCGGGATGAGATTTTGGGTGCTTAAAAAATTACCCTGACCATCGATCGCCGCCACTCGATCGCTATCGCCATCGAAGACCAAACCTACTCGCAAAGGGGCTAAATTTGCGCTGTGAGCCAGTTTATCGATGATTTCCCTCAAATTTCTCGGTAAAGGTTCCGGAGAGCCGCCACCGAACAAAGGATCGCGATTGCCGCGTAATTCCGTGATCCCCACCCCCAAAAGACGCTCTAAACCAGTAGCCGCCGCACCGTGCATGACATCGGAATAAACTTTTAGTTGTCCCGATTCGATCGCGTTGGCAATAGCGGCAATGTTAACTTTTTGGCGTAAACCTTGACAATAACCTGACCAAGGCTCAAAAGTGCTTAATTTACCTGCATTGGCCTTAAATTGCGGCGGATTAGACAATAAAGCTTCAATTTGTTGGGTAATTTCCGGCGAGACAGAACCACCAAAATAACCTTTAACCTTCAAACCGAGATATTTAGCCGGGTTATGACTGGCGGTTAATACGATCGCACCGAGAGCATTTTCTGAGCGAGCT
The DNA here is from genome assembly GCF_015207925.1 of Microcystis sp. LEGE 00066. Classification (NCBI taxonomy): domain Bacteria; kingdom Bacillati; phylum Cyanobacteriota; class Cyanophyceae; order Chroococcales; family Microcystaceae; genus Microcystis; species Microcystis sp. LEGE 00066. The sequence goes on from NZ_JADEVX010000035.1 coordinate 6,881, forward strand.
GCCCAACTAAAAGCGGGAGTGGGAGCATAGGATTGGGAGAGAAGCACATCAAAACCAGCTTTTTGCAGCGATTCCGCCGCAGTTTGAGCAAAATCCTCCGCCATAAACCGCCGATCATAGCCGACGATTATCGTCCGCGAACCCGTGATCTGACCATAATTATCCGCTAAAACCTGAGCCGCCAAGGGAGCGAGCAGAGCGACTCGATCGAAAGTAAAATCGGCGGCGATAATCCCGCGCCAGCCATCGGTTCCAAATTTAATCGGGTTCACGGTGGTCATGATTTACCCCTAAATATCCATTTTTTCAATACTGTAACCCGCTCCGTACTCTCTGGACACTCATTTTTCCAGATCATCGGTTTTTGCCGCCGGATCGAGCGCAACGGCTTCACTGATTAATAATTTTTCCATTAACATTTGTAACTTCATCCGTTCTATATAGGGCCATCCCCCGGTTTCCTCGATATCCCGGAGTAATCCGTATAAATCCTTACGAGTATTGGGTAAAGATGGCTCGAACATCTGCTCGCGAATTTGCCGATGTAAATTTTCTAAAGTTCGCAGCAACCTTAACAAACCGTTACAATCTCCCTGCTGTTCTTCGGCGATCGCTGTCACCGTCGTTACAAGGGAATGTAGTTGGCTATCTAATTGGCTATTATCTCCCGGCAATCGGCTATTCATCGAAATTTCTGCATCTGAAAACAGTCACACCAATCATATCAGTCATCAGCTATCAGTTACTTAGAGCCTGCTGACTTGAAAGAGGGTGTGGGGTGTGGGGTGTGGGGTGTAGGGTGTAGGGTGTGGGGAAGGAAACCTCTTTCATCTGTGGTGGTGAAAATTTTTTCATCGGGACTGACTCCTAAGCTAAGACGTATTTAAACTGCTTATTCTTCGATTAGCCGAATCTCCTCCAATCTCTTTACTGTTGCCTATTGCCTTTTGCCTATTGCCTTTTGCCTTCTGTCTCTCCTCTCCCTGTCTCCCATCTTCTCAATGGTCACTGATCTTTGATAAACTGAGTTTCGGTGAATTGGCGCAACCGATTCGATAATTCATCAGGCTATGGATCAAGGGTAGTAATTGTAAAGATTGACAAAGAGAGGTTGACATAGATGAGATTTCGTGCCTTGTTAGTTGCCTTTTTAGCCTTGTGCTTGGGGGTGTTGACAGCTTGTAGCGACGCGCCTAATGCCGTCCTGAATAGAAACGAGCTAACCTATGATGAAATTTTAAACACGGGATTAGCTAACAAATGTCCGCAGATTTCTGAGTTCACCCGGGGTACTCTCCCCTTAGAACGCGGCGAAAGTTATGTAGTGACAGATTTGTGCTTGGAACCCCAAGAATATTTTGTCAAGGGTGAACCCATTAATAAGCGGGAAGCAGCCACTTTTATCCCGGGTAAACTCTTAACCAGAGATACCACCAGTTTAGAACAGATGACAGCGACCTTAACCGTAGGCGAAGACGGTGTTTTAACCCTCAAGGAAGAAGACGGTATCGATTTCCAACCCATTACCGTACAATTACCCGGAGGTGAAAGAGTTCCCCTCTTCTTTACCATTAAAGGTTTCACCGGCAAAACCGAAGCCGGCTTTAACTCGATTAACAGTTCCACGGATTTTGAAGGCGACTTTAAAGTTCCCTCCTATCGTGGCGCTGGTTTCTTGGATCCCAAAGGTCGGGGTGTGGTGACGGGTTATGATAATGCTGTCGCTTTACCCGCTAGTGCTGATAGTCAAGATTTCCAGCGTGCTAACGTCAAAGCGACGGAACTGGGTAAAGGTACTATGTCTTTACAGGTAACTAAAGTTGACGCTTCTACCGGCGAGTTTGCTGGTGTTTTTGAAAGTGAACAGCCTTCCGACACCGATTTAGGCGCAAAAGATGCTGAAGAAGTGAAAATTCGCGGCATTTTCTACGGTCGTCTCGAAGCTCGTGCCTAATTAATAAGTTCAGAATTTCTGGAAATTAAGGCGAATTTCTCCCCAGAGAAGTTCGCTTTTTTTCTAAGCTTTGACACAATTAATACTAAATCCGTTGAGTATAGGCTACTTATAGAGGAGAGGCACTTATGCAACAGGTAAAAGTTATATTGAGAGAATTAAGCATTAGTTGGTAACTCCCCAGGTTTGCCATGACATAGACATCATTAAGGTTAGTTCTGGTTAATTGCTCGTACAAACTATTTGGCAACACCTCTAATTTTCGCTTTTACTTTTTCAATATGTCAGAGGAACCTTTGCAAATCAGAAATTTTCTAGAGCTATTCATATTTTTTATTGAGTATCTACTAAAATATAAACCCAGGCGACGGCGAGTTTTTTTGAAACTAAAGGGGGAGTGAGCCATAAATAGCTTCAAAAATTCTAGGCGACTTTGAAGATCACGATATTTTTTTAGGTAGTAAAATAGTGCTTCTAAATCAATATAAACACCCTTGCGATACAGGTAATGCGCTAATTCTATCCCACTAATCTCATTTTTTAAAAGGTCAATTAACTCAAGAGTGCTAGGTAAGCTATTGGGGCAGAATGAGGAACTATAGGCAGAGTTTACCCATGATGGTTCTTTATCTTTAAAGCTTTTAGATTCTGGGTGTCCGAAACCAATATTATAGATCAAAGAAGTTTTAGGAATAAGATGAACCCGATCTTGATACAAAGATGCAAGAGTAAGAGTAATAACCCAGTCAGTTTGACCATTTCTCTCTAGCCAGAACTGGTTTATTATAGTCATTTTTGTTTGCACAGTGGCGGGTATATTATAGAGTTTTCCAAAAGGATTATATTGTTTAGACTGATTGATGAGAGCGATATCATTCCAGCGATCGGCCCAGATACCGAATCCCCAAGAAAAAACTCTACGAGAGAGAGCAAAATCCTCTTCGAGCAGAGGATATGCTTGCTCTGGAAAGGTTGCATATCCGCTAATCGAAAAGATTTTTTTATGTTCACGGTATGCCTCTAGCAGACGGCACATACTATCATAAAAATATGGATTGGGAAAGTCATCATCTTCCAAGTAAACAATAGATTCATAAGTGGACAGTATTTCTGTAAAGGCCAAAATGACATTTTGATCACAGCCCAAATTTTGTGATCTTAACCTTATATCTACTGGAATTTTACTAGAGAACTCTTGCAGTAAAGCAATTGTTTGATCGATCAGGGGTAGATCAAGTTCACTTCTTGCTCCATCCACATAGGCAATGATCTGAGGAGGAGATAGAGTCTGTTGGGTTAAACCCTTTAAAACTTCCTTGAGTAGATCGGGACGAGTAAAAACTGTTAAAATAACTGGCGGCAAAGAACTAGGTAAAGGCACCTCATCAAGAGACATTGGTAAATTTGTTAAATTCATAGACTACCGCAAAACAAAAATTTTAACATCTGCATAAATCATGCCCAATATGGTAACACCTTAATTTGACTGTGTCAAGCTTAATCACACTTCGATAACTCCCAGCTAGAATTTTGTGAACTTAACTTGAGAGAAAACTTTTATTATAATGCTCGGATATCCTCTCTCCTTTTCATGACCACCTGTTAACCGTAACTTCCTATACCTAGATAAAATTTTACAACCATAATCAGCGATTACTAAAAATCATATCCTTAAAAACCCCTATCGGTCATTAAAGAGATAGGGGCTAATTATTTTAGATACTTTCCGTTTTTTCTGACTTGCTTTTATAAATATCTTGAGTCAGATAGCGGATACGAGATTTCAGAAATTCAGCGACTCCATAAATTTCATCAAGACTGTCTATATTGGTGGCTGCTTCTTTACCAGTTTCGACGTTATCGGGAATACTGATTGATTTCTTGCCAGTTTTTTCGTTGAAGCGCAGACGACAGACTGTTTTGGTTACTTTTCCATCTAAGTTGATACCAAAATAACTTCGGTTCTTCGGTTTGTGTTATGCAATGGACTGGGGTTATAAGGGATGGAACCCTTATGTAGAAAGGCATTTGGCGATTTTTGTCAATTGTTTTTTATCTAGAGCGAACTCATCAATTAAGTCTCTTGCCAGAGAAGGATTTAGTCAATTTATGCCCCCCTATCGAACCATAACAAGTAACGAAGAGCCATAACTTCTAGTGTCTTTGTATTGAATGCGTGCGGTATTGATTTCTTCCCGTAGAATTGATTTAATAATGTAAAATCCTTCCAATTCTTCGGGGGTCGTATTAATTTTATCTTCCCCTGTTTCTTCTGGTGGAGTATCTTCTGCTGCTGGTGTATCAGGAGGATTTGGTTCAGGTTCTTTTCCTAAAACTTCCTCAAATTTTTCTTTGATGATATCATTGATATACTCTTTGAGAGAACGCTTAATAATTTCTTTGAATTTTTCGACAACCGATGCAGTTCTCACCCCAGAATACACATGACTAACAAAAAACTTAACAAATTCGGGGGAAGGATCATTTAATTGCTGGGCAATCACTTTTTTAACTTCTTTTGTGTGCAATAAATTGCGAGCAACCTCTTCTAGTTCGTCAGAATTAAAGCTAGATTTAGAAAATCGTTTTAATTCGTTAACAGAAGAGTCGTCAAAGTCGAGAATGTTAAACTCAAAAAATGGCTTATCGTCCATGATATTATCCTTGACGATATCCGTATAAAACCGATAGATAATCCCATTAGTTAAAACTCCAAAGTTAGCTCCAGTTGCGTTAAAATATCGATGCAGTTGGGAACTATGTTTAGGATGCTCAAGATTTTGATGACAGCTTTTACATTCCATCAAAATAATCGGTTGATTGTCCAAACAAATAGCATAATCTACTTTTTCCCCTTTTAATCCAGTTAAATCGGCACTATATTCGGGGTGAACTTCCATGGGATTGAATACATCGTAACCCCATGCTTGCAAAAAAGGCATAATAAAAGCTGTTTTGGTTGCCTGTTCGTTTTGGATTTGAGAACGAGAGGTTTCAACTTTTTGAGCAATTGCTTTGAGTTTATCGATTAAATCCATGATAGCCTCATTATCTAGGATGTGTGGGTTCTCAGCCTAACCATAATTTAACCTTTTTTTTACCTCATGGTCAAGCATTTTTGACTGTCATCATCATTGATTCACAAATATTTACACTAATCAACTGCATCTTTTATGCTATCATTCCTAGATACGGGTTATTTTTAATAATAATGTCGCCATTTGCTCAAAGACAATGCTTGCTTTAAAACAGCTTTATGAACGGGAGTACGATCGCTGGTTAAGCGAGATGATCGAGTTATTAAAAAATCGTCAGTTAGATCAGTTAGATTACGAACATTTAATCGAGGAGTTGGCAGCTTTGGGACGAAGGGAAAAAACTGCTGTTAAAAGTTTAAGTTTACAAATAATAATCCATCTCCTAATCTATCAATTTTGGACAACAGAAAGAGAAAGAAATAGTAATCATTGGGCGGCAAAGATGATCACTTTTCGAGTACAATTAGAAGATAAGCTCACCACCGATTTAAGCAAATTTCTAGAACTAGAGTTAGAAAATATCTATGAAAACGCTCGCTTAATTGCCGAAAAAAAGACAGGATTAAAAAATTTACCGATAATTTGTCCCTACTCTCTGAGACAAATTCTTGAGAAACAGTGGTTTCCCGATACAGATAATCAATAAACTCTCAAAAATATGGACTCTCACAACAGTGAACCGATTATAATTGCCGAAGCGGTGGAAAAATGGTATGATAACCGCTTTCATGCTTTGCGGGGAGTGAATCTCACCGTTAATAAACAGGAAGTTGTCGTGATTATGGGGCCGTCCGGTTCAGGAAAATCCACCTTTATTCGCACTTTTAACGGGTTAGAATCCTATCAAAAAGGCCGCATTATTATTGACGGAATAACTGTGTCCCACAACCTCAAAAATATCGAGGCAATCCGTCAGGAAGTCGGCATGGTTTTTCAACAATTTAACCTCTTTCCCCATCTGACGGTATTAGATAATGTCACCCTCGGTCCGATGTGGGTGCGCGGTTGCAAAAAAGCGCAAGCAGAGGAAATAGCGACAAAACTCCTCGAAAAAGTTGGTATTCTCGAACAAGCGCTTAAATATCCCCCTCAGTTATCGGGAGGACAACAGCAGCGGGTGGCAATCGTTCGCGCTTTAGCTATGCAGCCGAAGGTGATGTTATTCGATGAACCGACTTCAGCTTTAGATCCGGAAATGGTGCGAGAAGTCTTGGAAACGATGCAAAGTTTAGCCAAATCGGGGATGACCATGGTTTGTGTCACCCACGAGGTAGGATTCGCGCGAGAAGTGGCCGATCGAGTGGTATTTATGGATCAGGGTTTAATTTTGGAAATTGCTCCCCCAGCAGAATTTTTTAATAATCCTCAATCTGATCGAACTCAGCAATTTTTAGCAAAAATTCTTTGATTTTCCATGACTTGATCATTAAACCATCTCTTTTTCTTCTTCTACCTCCACTAAAAGGGGAACGAGATTTTCATTTAAACGACCGGCTCGAATTAATTCTGCGTAGGTATTAGCTTCGATATCAAGTAAAGTATCTTGAAATTGTTCGGCCACCACATCTTTTAATTGTGGGTGTTCCTGTAGTAATTTTTGCAACTGATCCTCCAGGGACTTTAATTGTCCTTCCACCAGAGTTTTTTTGTCGCGATAAAATTCGGGATCGATATCGGGAAAACGTTCTGGTTGTTGCAGATAATTGGCAACCCTAGTTAAGGCAATTTGACGAGCAATTAGGGCCGAATATTCGGTGCGAATCGGTTGATCACCGATAAGATTGAGGGCATTTAACAGCCATTGTATAGATAATCCTTGCACCAATAAAGTAAATAAAACCACCCCAAAAACCACGTCAATAATTTCTTGACGGTAGGGGATAGACGTGGGAACACTTAACGCTAGGGCGATCGAAACCGAACCGCGCAATCCTCCCCACCATAACACCGTTCTTTCCTTAAAATTGATCTTATTGCCCGTAATTAGGTTACTAATTCCCCCTAGTCCAAAAATTGAGAACAGACGGGAAACCACCATAGCAGCGATCGCTATTAAAATCCCGGTTAAGTGACTACCGAGACTCTCAAAACGGGTTTGATCGCCGATCAGTAAAAAGATGATGGAATTGACAAAAAAGGCGATAAATTCCCAAAATTCGCTAACTACCAGGCGCGTGCGGGGACTCATACCAATGCGCGAACCGAGATTACCGAGAATAATCCCGACAATTACCACCCCAATCACACCAGAGCCGCCTAATTTTTCCGTGACGAGATAGGTTCCATAGGCAGAAACTAGAGTCAGAGACTGTTCCACAAAAGGCAAATCGAAGCGTTGGGTAAGGTAGGAAATGCCGAAACCGATCACGCAACCCACACCGATGCCAATCCCCACAAAGGTGCAGAAACGAGCGATCGTCACGGGGACGGAAAAGGTATCGACTCCCAAGGGAATACCCACCAAGAGGACGAAAGCGACCACAGCGACCCCATCATTAAAGAGACTTTCCCCTTCCATCAGGATCGTCAGTTTTTTACTGGCCCCCAATTCTTTAAATAGGGCAATCACAGAGACGGGATCGGTGGCAGCTAGGGCAGCACCCAACAGAAAAGCGATCGATAGGGGTAAATTAGCAAAGATATGTAGGGGATAGGCGACGCCCAAAACGGAGATAATCACCCCGATAACGGCAAAAAGGACGATAGTAACCCAATATTCCTTTAATTTAGCCCAAGGAATATTCCAAGCGGCTTCAAATAACAGGGGAGGCAGAAAAATTTCCAGAATTAATTCCGGGGAAAGATTGACCAAACGCAAATCTAAAAAAGCTAAACCCATACCGACAATAACTAACAGCAGGGTGTAGGGAATTTTGCGGAGGAAGGCAACGGTTCTCGATAAAGTGGCGACACTCAAGGAAATGGTCAAAACCAGCAGGAATTGCTCTAAATTATGAGCGATCGCCTCGTTAGCAGTAGATTCTAGACTCATTATTTTCAGTTATCAGTTAAGTAGGTAGGCGTTAAAAGTTGTCAGACCCCCCCCCTTATCAAGGGGGGATTAAGGGGGGATACCCCCGCCTATCGGCACCCCCCTTATCAAGGGGGGCAGGGGGGATCGAACCTAAAATCCATTTTTAATTTAATTATAACCAGCTACTTATCAGTTATCAGTTTTCAGGTTTCAGTTTTCAGGTTTCAGTTTTCAGTATTAAGTGACAATTGCGGAGCTTCTTTTTTCTTTGGGAGCATCTCATTTATGTAAGCGATTAATTATACTTGTCCCTAAAACTGTTTTCTAGCAAGGCTTTCAAAATAGCTTGACATAAAACCTGATTTAGGGGTTACAAAGGTGAGATGCTCCCCTTTCTTTTCACTGTTTACTGTTTACTGATTACTGATTACTGATCACTGAAAAAGTCTCCTAACACCCTAGTCATTCGGGGACTGAGGAGAGATTTTCAAAGAGGAAATGGCCCCTTCTTCTATGGGGGTTTCTGATGTATTTCTTTCGCCACCGAGAGAGGGAGTTTTACTATTGCCAGAATCGCCGCCTTTGGGGGGTTTCGAGGAGAGGAATCGGGCCTCGAACTGTTTGATCAGCACATACAAAACCGGGACAAGAAATAAACTCAACACCGTGGAAATCAGATAACCGCCTAGGATTGCAGTTCCCAGGGACCAACGACTCATCGCTCCGGCGCCGGAAGCGATAACCAAGGGCAAGAAACCAACTAAACCGGAAATAGCCGTCATCAGAATCGGTCTTAAGCGTTCCGTCGAGGCCCGGGCCGCCGCCTCGGGAATACTTAAACCCAAAGTACGGGACTGGTTAGCGAATTCCACGATCAAGATGGCATTTTTAGCCGCTAAACCGATCAACATGACCAAAGCCACCTGAGCATAGATATTATTATTCACCGCCGGGAACAGACTACCCACTTGTAGGAAATTCGCCCGCAACAGTAAGGCCCCCATGGCACCTAGGATCGCTAGGGGAACGGTAATCATGATGATAATCGGGTCGATATAGCTTTCGTACTGGGCTGCGAGTACGAGGAAAACCACGATAAAGGCTAATCCGAAGATAACTGGGGCAGCCCCGGCGGAAGTTTTTTCTTGGAAAGCCGTACCCGTCCAAGCGTAACCGAAACCGGGCTGCAGGACTTTCCGACAAACATCTTCCATCACTGCGATCGCCTGTCCCGTACTAAAACCGGGGGCGGGACTACCCTGAACGTTAATTGAGGGATAGAGGTTAAAGTTAGTGATAATCGGTGGATAGGTGAAGCGTTTGACGCTAACTAAACCGGATAGGGGAATATTGGCCCCGGTACGGGAAGGGACGTAAAGACGGTTAATATCTTCGGGATTAGAACGATAATCCGCTTCTGCTTGGGCAAAGACTCGATACAAGCGATCGCCTAAGACGAATTGGTTAACGAAGTTGGAACCGAGATAGGTTTGCAGGGTCCCGAACACGGCCTGCATATCGACGTTTTGGGCCTGTAGCTGGTTGCGATTGATGGAAAGTTCCAGCATCGGCGTGTCGGTGGTAAATTGGGTGAAAATTCCCGATAATTCCGGTCTTGTTCGGGCCTCGGCCATGACTTTATTAGCGTTGGCAATCAAAGCGTCCATGGGGAAAGAAGCGCGGTTTTGGATAAATAACTCGAAACCGCCGGTAGAACTTAATCCATCCACAGGGGGCGCATTAACGGCGAAAGCGCGAGCATCTCGGACTTTAGTGGCTAATTCTCGGTTAATTTTCCTGAGAATGCCGAAAACTGACTTATCTTCCCCTGGCCGTTCCGACCATTCTTTTAACTTGACAAAAAATAGCCCTTGGTTGCTGCCACTTCCGGCAAAACTAAAGCCCGCCATACCGACAAAGTGTTCGATTTCTTCGATACCGTCGAGAATTTCTTCGTTAATCTGACGGATAATCTGGTCGGTGTAGCGCAGGGAAACCCCGGGGGGGGCTTGCACCAAAACGAAGGCATAACCTTGGTCTTCTTCGGGGATAAAACCCTGGGGAGTGGTATTGTAACTCCAAGCTGTGAGAAAGAGGGCGGTGATAAAGAAGGGTAAGACCAGAAACCGAACTCGGATCAGAAATTCGATCGAGCGTCGATAACCTTCTTTAACTGCGTTGAAACCCCGATTAAAGCCCTCGAAAAACAGTCCCAAGGGTCCGCGTGTGCCTTGGGGCGGTTTCATGATAATCGCCGACATGGTGGGGGAAAAACTGAGGGCGTTAAAGGTGGATATCAGAATTGAAGCGGAGATGATGACGGCAAATTGTCGATAAACGATCCCCACCGTACCGGGGAAGAAGGTGACGGGAATAAAAACCGCAAATAGTACAAGAGAACTGGCAATTACCGCCGAGGTTAACTCACCCATGGCATCGAGGGCAGCTTGAAATGGCCGCATTCCCTGTCGTAATTTTTCCGATACCGCCTCTACAACCACGATGCCGTCGTCCACCACTAACCCAGTGGCCAGAATGACGGCAAACAAGGAGAGGTTATTGAGAGAATAGCCTAAAGCCAGGGCGACGGCCATGGTTCCGATCAAAGATACGGGAATAGCGATCGCTGGAATGATCGTGGTGCGCCAATCCTGAAGGAAGATAAAAATGACTAGAATAACCAGTAAAATCGCCTCCACCAGAGTGCCAACGGCTTCTTCCAGGGAAGCGGCGACAAAGGCGGTATTATCGAGGGTAATGGCGATATTTAACCCCGGGGGAAAACTCGGTTCTAGTTCCGCCATTTTTTCTTTTACCAGTTTGGCAGTATTCCAAGCGTTGGAACCGGGCAACTGATAGACGATATAGACGACGGCGGGGGATTTGTCGAAATAGGCGGCGGTACTGTAGTTTTCGGCTCCGATTTCTGCCCGTCCCACGTCTTTAATGCGGATTAAATCGCCATTTTCCCCGACTTTGACGACAATATTTTCCGCTTCCTCCCCGGTGGCAACCCTACCAACGGCGCGAATTGCGATCTGGAATTGCTGCTCTTCGGGACTGGGATCACCGCCAATTGTCCCCGCACCCACCTGAATATTCTGTTCTCGGATCGCCTGTACTACTTGTTCCGCCGATACACCCCTAGCGGCTAAAGCATCGGGATTAAGCCAAAAACGCAGGGCGTATTCCCTTTCTCCGATGATGGTTGTACTACCAACTCCCTCGATCCGGCGAATCTCGGCATCGATGACTCGGTCAACAAAGTTACTTAAAAAGACTGTATCGTAGGGATAATTGCCCTTTTCGTCCGGTTTGGCGGAAATCCCGTAGGCAAGGGTAACGCTGGGGGATTGGGTATTGGTTGTCACCCCCTGCCGGTTCACTTCTTCCGGTAAACTGGCGGCGGCGGTACTGACACGGTTTTGTACCAAGACTTGGGCAATGTTACGATCCATTTCCACCGGGAAAAAGACATTCACCGTACTTTGTCCGGTGTTGGTACTCTGGGACTGCATATAAACAATCTGTTCTGTCCCGTTAATCTGGCGATCGAGTACCGTGGTAACGTTATCCTGTACGGTTTTGGCATCGGTTCCCAAATAGTTGGCATTCACCGCTACCTGAATAAATGCCAACTGGGGCAGTTTTTCTAGGGGTAAAAAGGGAATAGCGATCGCCCCGATCAAAACGATTAAAATCGAGCAAACTGTGGTCAGAACGGGTCTTTTAATGAAAGTATCGGCAATACTGAGGATCATAGGGCGTTACTGGTTCATCTTTTCTAGGATAGTTGCGGCAGTGGGAGATTTACGAGTCAGATAATTAAATATTAATAGTTTAAAGATGGTATCTAGGATAACGGGAACAGTGGCCACAAACAAGCTGATAAATGTAATATTCTCGCGCCAACCAAAGTGTCGGAACAAAGTTTCTAAGATTACCGTCCAACCCTCCGCCGAGTGAAACCCGACAAATATATCGGTAAAGAGGATAAAGATAAAGGCTTTGGTGATATCATTTAAGCTGAGAAAATAACGACTAACATAAGCTCGCGTAATCGCCAATTGTTGACGACCAAAAACTAAGATGGCAATAAAGGCTATTAATCCAGTAATATCGGAGAGCAAGTTTTTCCAACCATCTTGACTTTCATAACCCGCTTCTCTGAATAATTCTTGCACCTGTTCCCGAAAGTTTTCTTCTGATTCTTGCCCTGCTTTTGCTACTCCTAAAACGTGCTTGATTTCTTGTATTTCTTGAAGTCTAGCAAATTCCCTGAGATATTTTTCACCAATTTCCTGAGAAATATAAACTTCTGATATTTTCGCTCTATCTACACCAAAATAGTTTAAGACAGGGCTAAAAATAAAGTTTCTACTAATAACCTGCACCGAGAGAGGAACTAAAATAATAATCAGGATAAAACGGATAGCGATGCGCTGCTGTTGTCGCAGGGTACGGAGTTGTTTGATGACAGTTTGTTCGTATTCGGGGGTTAATTCTTGCTGGAAGTTAAAAAATTTATTACTGGTTGCAGGAGAAATTATCTGGTTATCTTTATCCCTGGGTTTATCACTGGTGAGATTGGTATTAGGCAGATTTGGGGTTTGATTATTCGGTAATGGGGGCAGCAATTCCCCTAAATCTAGGCGATATTTACCGATAATATCCTCGATCGCCTTTAAAGTCTCTAGGATGTTATTATTTTCTGGGTTAGTTTGCAGGTTAAGAAAATTACCCAGACGCACTTGAGTTAAATCGAAACGTATCTGTAATAATTCTCGCTCTAGGGTACTTTGAAAGTAATCATAAACACTTTTTCCTCCCACGGCAGCTGGGGAAATTTTTTGTCCCCCAAAATGTTTATCTTCGATCGCTTTAATTTTTAGCGCTCTCTGATAAGCTGATTCTAGGGCCACTAAAGAGCGTCTCTCTACCCATTGATTAACTCGATTCCAAGGCACGGCTATAATCCTCGCTTTTCTGTCATCATAACTTATATTTATTCTACAAAAAACATCCAGTCCTCGCTACTATAATTCTTAAGTTTGCTTAAAAATTTTTTCCCCAAATACTTGACTTCAAGGAAACTTTAGGTTAAAGTCTTGACAATCCTTTTGAATAACTGCCGTTTATGGATAAAAAGCTAATCAAACAATTGCTGAAAAAAGATAATCCGATTATCTTAGAAGTAGGTGCCCACAAGGGTACTGACACTCTTGGATTTCTCAAGGAATTTCCCAGAATCAAAATTTATAGTTTTGAACCCGATCCGCGCATAATTGCACAACACAGAAATCTAGTCAACGATCCTCGCTCTCAATTGTACGAATTGGCTCTATCCGATCAAGATGGTGAGGCGGTATTTTATCAAAGTGGTGTGCAAGTAGGTGATAAACTCAAACACGCTGCTTCTTCTTCTCTGAAAAAACCGCAGGAACATTTGAAAGTTTATCCTCAAGTCCCTTTTAATAGTTCTACCACCGTTAAAACTATGCGCTTGGATACTTGGGCAGAAGAAAATAATATCAGAGAAGTTGATTTTATTTGGGCAGATGTGCAGGGAGCCGAAGAACAGTTAATTAGAGGTGGTTTAGAAACTTTAGCTAAAACCAGATATTTTTATACGGAATATGATGATCGAGAGTTGTACGAGAATCAGATTAATCTCAGAACAATTCAATCTTTGATTCCTGAGTTTAAATTTGTTTGTTTCTATGCTAATAACGTTCTGTTTAAAAATAGCCGTTACCTAGATTTAGGACTGGATATTTTATCAGACAGACTTTTGACTAATTACCATATCTATACCAAAGAAAGGGCTTATTTTCGTCTACCTTTTAAGACTGGATTACGCAAGCTTTCTCAGAAGATAATGGGCAAAAAAGGTTAATAACACTCCCAAAGATTAATGGTTCTTCGGCACTTGTTATGCAATCACAAATACTGTACTTGACGCGTAAGGTTTTCAGGATAAGCAAAGAGTCCTTAGCATACTACCTGCCGAAGAACCAAATTAATTTTGTTGGGTTAGGGCAATATTAAAATCCACCTTTGTTTTCTAAAAACAGTTGATTGTCTAACGCAAAGGTACATCTCTACTTTCGAGAAATATCCATAGTATTACATTTTAGGGTGCATTGGCTGCATCTTCACCATTGGTAAAATATAACGTTTCTCATCAAAATAAAGTATAACCTAATTGGTTATCGACCACCGATGACTGACTCCCTAAAACGAAAACCTCCTAGCTCACCATTAAGATAACTGATCTAATTAAACTTAGCAATAACTTTTATACATTGAATTTTCCTCGACAAATAAACTATAGTTACTTTGAAAGATTTCAGGAGTGAATTTATTAGCCTGTTGCCGACAACTTTCTGGAGCAATTCTATCACCCTGATCCACAAAATATTTAACCGCTTCTACCAAAGATTGGGGATTTTGTTCCCCAAAAAGTAATCCTGTTCCCTGGGGAGGATTTTCCCGCAGATCCCGCACGGTTTCTAAAGCACCTCCAGCAGCAAATGCAATCACGGGAGTACCACAAGCTTGCGCTTCCACTAAAGCAATACCAAAATCTTCACAAGCAGCATAAATAAACGCTTTTGCTCTCGACATATATTCTGCTACCATTCGATCAGAAACCGCCCCTAAAATCTGAATATTATCCCTGGCTAACTGTCGAATTAAAGCCATCTGGGGACCATCTCCAATAACCACTAGGGGTAATCCCAATTGATTAAACGCTTCCACAATTAAAGGGACTTTTTTATAACTAACCAAACGAGAGACTACTAAATAAAAATCTTCTTTTTTCTCTTGGTAGGGAAAACGCTCAATTTGTACGGGAGGATAAATAACTTTTGCCTCCCGTCGATAACAGCGCCAAATTCGTCTAGCGGTGTGGTGGGAATTAGCCAGAAAATAGTCCACACGATTAGCAGAAATCACATCCCACTGACGCAAACCATGCAAAAGATAACGGGTGAAAATACCGGGTAATCCCTGTCCTAACTTACTATTAGCCAGATAGTCAAAAGTTAAATCCCAAGCATAACGCATCGGAGTGTGACAATAACAAATGTGAACCTGATCCGGTCGTATTAAAACCCCTTTAGCCACACAATGGGAAGAGGATAAAATCACATCATAATCCTCTAAATTTAACTGCTCGATCGCCAAGGGAAGAAAAGGTAAGTATTTTTGTACGCCATTTCTCGCTTTCGGGAAATTTTGCAGAAAAGTTGTCCCGATCGAGCGACCATAGAGATAACTATCGGGATTAGTGGACTCAAAATCGATCAAAGCGTATAAATCCGCCTCTAGACATTGTAAAATCTCCCTAACCACTAATTCCGATCCCCCCGTCGCTTTTGGGGTTAACCACTCGTGAACCAGAGCGTACTTCATAGGATAATCAATAATCTCAGCCGTAATTATAGCAGTAAGGGATTAGCAGTTTAAGAGTTTACTTTCCGGCTTTCTCTTCGCCAAAATTACCGACATATATCCGATCACGGTAAAAAACCCTAGGAAGAAATTATTAAATTTTTCAAGAAAAATTGCAAAGTTTAGTAAAAATTACTAGCCAGATCAGATGATCGAGTTCATAATGGGGATCAAGGAAAAAATAGGCTTAAACCGATTGGGATCAAGAAAAACTAGCTTTATATACAAAAGATAACTAATTAATGAGGTTTGCTATGATCACCCTGCAACAAGTGCGCTGTCCTAATTGTGGAAATTTTGCCGAAAGACAGCATATTTTAGAACACCATCTCGTTAGCACCGCCTGTTCTCACTGTGATTATCTGTTAGTTAGTTGCAGTCTCACGGGAAATGTACTAGAGTGCTATGCACCCGGTATTGGTTTAAGAAATTAACACTGCCCCCTAGCCAGATCGAAAATGTCTTGTCAAAATTAGAGTGAGAAGACAAAATCAAGGAGCTAAGTAGCTATGGGGGGTAATTTCTTCAAGGGAGCGATCGCCCTGGGGGTAATAGCGGGGATTATGGGATTTACCAATCCCCCCCAAGAACTTTACAGCGAATACGCCGCCGAAAAACTTCTCGCTCATGCCGACAAAATCGCCTGCGAGAAAATCAGTCTCTGTGACTCGATCGATTCTTTACCGGTGGCAGCCAGAAATGTGATCAAAAATCAAATCTTAAAACCAGCGATCGAAACCTCTAGTCAACGGCAAAATCTAGGTGTGTTCAGTATTTACACCACAGAAGTACCGGGGGTGGCTAAAATTAGAACTATTGGCGCTTTTGGGCATTTCTTAACTTTCTCGGAGACTTAGGCTTTGATTAGTGCTGGTTTAACGGCTACCAGCTTAATAATGAGTTAAGATGATCATATTAACCCGCGATTTGAGCGATAGACTCCTTAAGAACACCGATTAATGCTGCCTAACCGTGTTTAATTTTCTGCCCATTCTCCGAGAAGCGATCGCCCGTTGGTGGTCCGAATTCACCCTCCAAACTAAATTAATGGCTGCGGCTACTTTAGCCGTTTCTTTGTTGATGAGTGGTTTAACCTTTTGGGCGGTTAACACGATCCAGCAGGATGTCCGTCTCAATGATACCCGTTTTGGCAGGGATTTAGGGCTGTTATTAGCCGCGAATGTCTCCCCCCTCATTGCTGAGGACAATTTAACCGATTTAGCCCGTTTTTCAGCCCGTTTTTATAGTAGTACCTCTAGTGTTCGTTATTTGATCTACGCTAACGAGGAGGGTGAAATATTTTTTGGCATTCCCTATTCTACCGCCGAAGTTAAAAATTCCCTGACGATCGAGCGTCACATTCAATTACCGGAAAATTATGGCGAAAATGGGGAAACTCCCCTCATCCGTCAGCATAAAACCCCCGACGGCGAAGTAACCGATGTCTTTGTTCCCTTGAATCATGAAGGCAAATATTTGGGAGTATTGGCGATCGGGATCAATCCTAACGCTATTGTGGTGGCTTCTTCTAATCTAACCCGGGATGTTACTATTGCCGTTTTTGTCTCGATTTGGGCCATGGTGATTCTCGGAGCAGTTTTTAATGCTTTAACTATCACCAAACCGATCAAGGAGTTATTAGTCGGGGTCAAAAATATTGCAGCGGGAAATTTTAAGCAGCGCATTGATTTACCCCTGGGAGGAGAGTTAGGAGAATTAATTCTCAGTTTTAATGAAATGGCGGAAAAGTTAGAAAGATACGACGAACAAAATATCGAAGAAATGACCGCCGAAAAAGCCAAGCTAGACACGTTAATGTCCACTATTGCTGATGGAGCAATTCTCTTAGACACTAATTTTCAATTGTTATTAATCAATCCCGCAGCTCGGGAAATATTTGGCTGGGAAGATCAGGAAATTATCGGTAAAAATGTTCTACATCTTTTTCCTTCGGAGTTAACGGTTAAACTAACTAAACCTCTCTATCAAATTGCGGCGGGAGAAACCCTCCAACCAGAAGAATCGGCTAATCAAAATCATCATCCTAAAAATGCTGTTATTGATCAGGAAAATAATAACTATTCCCCAGCAGAATTTAGATTATCTTTAACTAACCCGAAACCCTGCACAATTCGCATTTTGTTAACTCAGGTATTCGATCAGTATCGGGAGAATGTCCGGGGAATTGCTATGACGCTACAGGATATTACCAGAGAAACAGAATTAAATGAGGCAAAAAGTCAATTTATCAGCAATGTTTCCCATGAGTTAAGAACCCCTTTATTTAACATCAAATCTTTTATTGAAACCCTGACAGAATTTGGTGAGGATCTCAGCGATACAGAAAAAAGAGAGTTTTTAGAAACCGCTAATCATGAAACCGATCGCTTAACTCGTTTGGTTAATGATGTTCTCGATCTTTCTCGGTTAGAATCCTCGCGTAACTATAACTTAGATGCGCTCGATATCGGACAATTAATCGAACAAACCCTGAGGACTTATCAACTCAATGCTAGGGATAAAGGACTAGAATTAAGCTCGGACATTGAAGCCAATTTACTGCCAATTTTAGGTCATTATGATCTACTCTTACAGGTATTAACTAATCTAGTCGGTAACTCCCTAAAATTTACTCCTGCTGGCGGTAAAGTGGTGATTCGTGCCTATAAAATCAGCAAAGATAATCCCCAAGAAACTCTCAAAATTCGCGTGGAAGTATCCGATACTGGTATTGGCATCGATGCCGAGGATCAAATTGCTATATTTGATCGCTTCTATCGGGTAGAAAATCGCGTTCATACCCTAGAAGGGACGGGATTAGGATTATCGATCGTCAAAAATATTATCGAAAAACACTATAGTCAAATTCATTTGATTAGTGAAGTGGGAATTGGCACAACTTTCTGGTTCGATCTAGATTCATATCAAGGCTCGATCGCCAGCAAAAAAATTAACGACGTGAGTTTATAAAAGCCAAAGTAATACTGCCCAAAATCATGGTTAATAATAGCAATAATCCCTTATTTCTGAGACACCAATTTTTAAAAACCCTAGGAAGAGGGAGAGGAGGAATTTTTTCGGCTATTATTTGGCTATTTTTGTATAAAGTGCAGCTGGTAGCGTAGGGACGTTGGGGAAAATTACAGCTATCATCGCCATGATACAGACAAGTCTCACATAAAAACTCGCCAGTGACAGCTTGATGTAGGGTCATGCCAGGATGACCATAAGCCTTTAAAATATTAGCACAGTAGGGACATTGTAAGGCTTGACTATCGACCTTGTGCTGACAACGAGGACAGGTAATCATGATCGCTAAATTTTCCCTTTGAGGATTGTCATTGCTAAGGTAGATCCCCCCGCCTATCGGCACCCCCCTTATCAAGGGCTATCCCTTATAGGTATCTTTCTTAACAATTTTTGCAGTCAGCACTCCAACCCTTATCCTGACTTGATTTCAGTTTTTTCTTTGTTTTGTAAGGGTGTCAACAAGGAATATTACAAATTGTTAACCGAGTCTTGAAAGCCTTGTGCTACAAAGGTTTGAAATGTTAAGAAAGATGTGACTAAAGGACAGAAGGGGGGCAGGGGGGATCGAACCCAAAATCTATCTTCAATTTGATTATAACCAGCTACTTAGCAAAATCCCCGGGCTTTTTCCGCTTATCTCACTAAATAGCTGCGCCATTGTGAGGCGACTTCTTCGAGTAAACGCCAAGTTTTCCCCTCGATCTGTCTTTGTAAATAAAGATCAAAATTGTTGTGTTGTTTGGTATCTTTTTGATGGGGCAATTGTAGAGTTAGATCGTAATCTCCCTGCAAGTGATAAGCGGGTAAATTGCCCACATAAATCGGTTCCAGACTGGTGACATTAATTTTACCAATTTTTACCGACGGCTGATCGATCTGTAAAGATTGACTAAGGCGATCGGATGTGTGACGAAATTGTAATAAAAGGGCTTTGGTGACGATTTCTCCGTCAGGAGCAAATTCCTGCGGGGGAGTGACACTACCACAAGCAGTCAGGAAGATAAGGAAAATACTGGTTAAAAAACTGAGAAAACGGCGCATAGAATGATATTTTGAAAAAGAATGGCAGCGAGTTAAGAAAGATTATGACTCAACCAAATGAGCGAGAGAATTTCAGCCAAGCAGAAACGGTGATCCGACTACAAGAGGCGATCGAGCAGTTAAATTTGATCGTTTCCCAACTTAACACGGGAACGGGGATAGTGTTACCCCCAAAAGTTGCTATTGATAATCTTCTTAACTCAACGCAACAGTTAGCCGCTGCTTTAAAACCAGACGAATTTGCAGGAGTTGAGCAAAGTTTAACCCCAGATTCTCCCATCGAAGCAGTCGAGGGAATCGACGATATTTTACCAGATTTCGAGCAGGTGGAAGGGTGGTGGACGGCAATTTTGAACAAAATTCGCCGACTTTTACCGGCAGGAATTAGCGAAAAAATTCCCGATTGGTTAATCACCGGCTTGTTAACAGGAAGTTTAGTCACTATCCTCTTAGTAGCCGTGATCAGTTTACCGAAAAATCCGGCGGAAATTGCCGAAAATATGCCCGAAGTTATCCCTAGTCTCCCACCAGCAGCCGGGGAAATTATCGAAACTCCCCCAGAATTAACCGCACCAGAGGCACCGATTCCCGTCCCGATTACTAAAGCAAAACCACGATTAACTCCCGAACAAAGTTTAGTCGCAGCTATTCAAGAGGAAATTACCGATTTAACTACTCGTTATCCCACCGGGATTATTGCTACCGTAGAAGCGGACTTTTTGGCTAGTCGTCTAGTAGTTATTTTGGGCGATAATTGGTATAGTCTGGAGGCATCACAACAGGATAAATTGGCTAATTCGGTTTTTCAACGTTGTCAAAGTCTCGATTTTCGCCGCTTGGAAATGAAGGATAATGAAGGAATTCTCCTCGCTAGAAGTCCCGTTGTCGGCGATCAAGTGGTGATTGTCAATCGCACTCAACCCACCGCTGCCATCTCCTCCGGTGAGTAGTTTTCAGCGCGGGGGGAGGTAGTTTCAAGGCAGCCTCAACAATTCTTGCCCACCAGTCCGCTTTTTTCCCTCGCTGGTTAGATATCTGAATATACACAAAGATTAGTGATCCCTGACTTAACAGTGCTATAATTGGCTAGGTAAAATTTTGTAACGATTCTTAATCTTGAACCTACCCGATAGTCAATGCTTCCCCCCGCCTGGGTGGGCCGCAGCAATTTTGGTGCGAGAAAAATTGCTCCGATCTAACCCAACTCCCTTAAAACTTTCTAGGGTCCCCCTAACCGCCAAAATTTTGCCCTAACTACCAAGAATTAAGAGACTTCAAACTATACCATGAACTCTGTTATTCGTCAACAGCGAGCGCTGATCACCGGAGCCAGTAGCGGCATCGGCAAAGAAACCGCCCTCGCTTTCGCCAAGGCGGGAATTAATCTGGTTTTAATCGGTCGCGATCAGCAAAAATTGGCAACCGTGGCGGCAATGGCGGCAGATTTAGGCGTATCAGCCCAAGCTTACCCCTTAGATTTGGCAGATATCCCGGAAGTAGCTCCTAATATCGCTAAAATCGCCCAAGAATCCGGACCGATCGATATCCTGATCAATAATGCTGGTATGGGTTACACAAACTCCTTGGCTGACACACCTTTGTCAGACTGGCAGCGGGTGATCGACCTGAATTTAACCAGTGTTTACCAGTGTGTGCAAGGAATTTTACCTGCCATGCGTCAACAGGGAGGAGGCACGATCATTAACGTTTCCTCGATCGCCGCCGATAATTTTTTTCCTGATTGGGGGGCCTATAGTGTCAGCAAAGCGGGATTAGTGGCATTTTCTCGCATTTTAGCGATCGAGGAGCGGGCTAACGCCATTCGCATCACGATTATCATCCCCGGGGCTGTCAATACTCCCATCTGGGACAGCGATAGCGTCAAAGCAGATTTCGATCGCTCGGCCATGTTAACCCCGGATATCATCGCTCAGGCCATTCTGCAAGCGGTGTTACTGCCCAAACAGGCCGTAGTGGAAACGATGACCATTATGCCCAGTGCGGGGGCATTATAACCCGAAATACTTCTATTTATCAATCAATTCGCCTACAGGCATCCTCATTATGACCATAGCTTCTTCTAACGGTTTAAACGGTAATCTAACCGACGCTATCCAGGCACGCGTGACCACTCGCCCCGATCGCAACACCCACAATGGCAAAACCGCCCAAATTCATCCGACTTGCGACGAAAACAAAGAACAGATGATGGATGCGGTCAGAAATATCCTGATCTCGGTGGGGGAAGATCCCGAAAGAGAAGGTTTATTAAAAACCCCCAAACGGGTGGCCGAAGCGATGCAGTTTCTCACCCAGGGCTATCAACAATCCCTAGAAACCCTCGTTAATGGTGCGATTTTCGATGAAGGTCATAATGAGATGGTATTAGTGCGCGATATTGACTTCTTTAGTCTCTGTGAACATCATATGTTACCCTTCATGGGGCGGGCCCACGTTGCCTATATTCCTAACCAAAAGGTGGTCGGATTAAGTAAATTGGCCCGCATTGTGGAAATGTATTCCCGTCGTTTACAGGTCCAAGAGCGCCTCACCCGTCAGATTGCCGAAGCGATTCAAGAAATTCTCGACCCCCAAGGGGTTGCGGTAGTCATGGAAGCAACCCATATGTGCATGGTGATGCGCGGGGTGCAGAAACCGGGATCTTGGACTGTCACCAGCGCCATGTTAGGAGTCTTCCAAGACGAGCAGAAAACCCGCGAGGAGTATCTTAACCTGATCCGTCATAAACCTAATTTCTTCTAGTCAGGGCAATGGGGAAATGGGGGAATTCAACTAAAACCCCAACACCCAAAACCTTCTAACTGATCACTGATCCCTGAATTTTTGCAGTCGCTCTAGCAAGAGGGCGACTTTTTTGAGATCTTTATCACCAGGCGATCGCTCAACGCCGCTAGACACATCAATACCCTGGGGGTGCAGCCTGGTTAAAGCTTCACCAATATTATCGGGGTTGAGTCCTCCGGCGAGAAACCAGGGCAAGGGGGGCGAAAAACTGGCTAATGCTTGCCAGTCTAAGCTATGTCCCGTACCGCCGAGTAATTGGGGATGGTAGGCATCTAAAAGTAAAGTATCGACGCTATTGAAGTAAATTGCCGACTTTTGCCAACTTTCTCTGTCTTTGATCCGCAAAGCCTTGATAATTTCCTGGTCGGGTAATAATTGCCGCAGCCTTTGGCAATATTCGGGAGATTCCTTACCATGTAACTGCACACTTGTCAAGGGGGTTTTAACAATTATTTGCTGAATAATTTCGGGTTGCTCGTCGGCAAAAACCCCGATAAAATCGATTTTGTCGGGTATTGCGGCGGTAATAGCGTGAATTTGCTCGATATTGACGTAACGAGGCGAACTCGGTACGAGGATAAAACCTAAGGCCGTAGCTCCTAAATTAGCGATCGCTTGTCCTTGGTCCGGTTGGGTAATGCCGCAAATTTTAATTCGCATTTAATCTTATTCACAAAACGTTACAAAAACTGTTAAGTATTCAAACAAAAAGCAGTTTCGGGTCAAGAGCTTTTTATAATGCCCTGTGATTAACAAAATCTTATCAAGACTGGAGCGCCAATGATCCCTTCCACCTTACTTTTAGCCACCGTTCAAACCATTCCCTGGAATTTATCCGTCGGCATTACCATGACCTTAGCTAACCTAGTAGCCTTCGTTATCGGTTATTTTGCCATCCAAAATACTGGGGCCGGCCCTGCTTTACCCTTACCGCAGTTAGCCTCGAAAAAAAGCTTCGGTCTGCCAGAATTATTGGCTACCATGAGTTTTGGCCATATTCTCGGTGCGGGACTGGTTCTCGGTCTTTCTAACGCCGGTATTCTCTAATCAGTAATCAGTGACCAGTAAACCTCAGAGAGAGGTGTAAGGAGCCAGTAGTCAGTAGTCAGGAGAACTAGGCATAAAGAGATTTTAGGCAACTTCATCCCTATTTTTCCCGTTTTTGAACTCTCAAAAGTTAATTAGGGCTTGCTGAATAAGTCTAAAAACCTTGTTGGGTAAGACTTTTAGCCCACATTCCGCACCCTCAACTGTCACAGATCAAAAAAGCCATTAAAGTAGTACATAATAACTAAAATTAATTCAAAGGTTAAAAGGGTTAATGAGAATATATAGCATTAAAAGGGGTATGGAGCGA
>NZ_JADEVX010000254.1:0-4742 GCF_015207925.1 Microcystis sp. LEGE 00066
ACACCCCACACCCCACACCCCACACCCTGCCCCCACGAAAAACTTTTTGCCGCAAACCCTAATTAATTGTGTTTCAGCTAGTTTTAACGCTGTTTTCCTCTATTGTTTCGGGTTCTTCTTCTGGACAGTTCAGGGAAATTGCCGGTAAATCGTGGCGAAGGAAAGCATATTCGGTGACGATTTGATTACCGATTAGGTGTTCTTGGATAATTCTTTCGATCGCTTCCTTGTTGACCCTTCCATACCAGACTCCTTCTGGGTACACTAATAAAATCGGGCCTTGGCTGCAAACCCGCAAACAGTTGGCTTTAGTGCGAAAAATACAGCCCGGACGGTTCGCGCTGGGGCGATCGAGTTGTAATTCACTTAACCGCTTCTTTAAATAATCCCACACTTCTAACCCTTCTTCCTTGTCACAACATTTTGGCTTAGTCTGATCGCAGCAGAGAAATAGATGACGCTGGATCTGGGCCAGTCCCAACTTAGCCACATTTTCCCCCAAGATATCTCTAGTGTCCGCTTCTTCCATAAATTTTTTTTATCAATTAAACTCTTGACATTGAACAGAAAATGTGCATGGCCGACTAAAATTTCGGTTTGAGGATGTAACGATAGATGAGATAAAAGATAGCGGCGAGGATTAAAGCACTTAAAACTGCGCTAACTAGCCGTAAAATCGCCGTTAAAATCGAAAAAGTCACAAAAACCCCCGCCACTGCCACGACTACCTGTGCTGGTGTGGACAGGCTGCCGTACCAAGTTTTCACTTTTTCGAGGGTGGCAGCGAAACTAACCGGGGTAGCAACGGGGGGAAAATCGTCGGTTTCGATTTCCACTTCCACTTCCTCTGGGGTATATTTAGTATCGAACGGTTCGGGAGACTTCATAAATACTCAAGCTACTTAACACTTCATCCCTATTTTATCGGTGATTGGGGTTGATAGGGGTTGGGGCGAAATTAATGTAACAATGAGTTTATCAATAGCTAGACGACTGGAATCTATGAGCCTATCGACTCCCACCATTACCGCCATCAATTATCCCGATGCTACCATTACCAGGGCCGAACGGGCCCTCTGTTGTTCTCCTTTCCGTGTCACCCTATTCGCCGCTATGCTGGAGCAAAGTGTATCACTTTTGAGCATTCCGGGTGCTGGGGGTTTAGAGAAAGGTTATACTTCCAGACTGCTGACGGAAGCAGCAGCGGAAAGCTATCTTCTCTGGTTGATTAAAGTGGGAATTTTGCGACGCGAAGTAGATGGACAGGGGATAACCGATAGTTTTCGTCTCACTCCTTTGGGGAGGAAATTAATAGAAAAATGGCAACCCCAAGGGGACTTTTTCCCTCAACCCACTTTCTGGCAAAGATTTTTAAATACTCTGCAACGTTGGTTTTCTTTTTAATGCTGTTGGGAGTCAGTTATCAGTTATCAGTTATCAGTTATCAGATGTGAGTTTTCAGTTATTAGCCTCTTGCATGAGTGCCTGTCCTTATAAGTAGCATATACTCAACGGATTTAGTATCAACTGATTACTGTTTACCGATTACTGTTCACTGAAAATGCTCAATTAAAAAAACTAGATGAAAGCAATTATGGTAGTGGGGACAACATCCCACGCGGGTAAATCTTTTTTAACTGCGGCTTTATGTCGTTTATTCAACCGAAAAGGTTGGCAGGTAACACCCTTTAAAGGTCAGAATATGGCTCTTAATGCCTATGTTACCGCCGGAGGGGAAGAAATGGGTCACGCCCAGGCGGTGCAAGCATGGGCTGCGGGGACAGTTCCCCGGGTAGAAATGAACCCAATTTTATTAAAACCCCAGGGAAATATGACCTCTCAGGTGATTATTAAAGGTAAGGCTGTTGGTGTCACCACGGCAGCGGATTATTATCAGAATTATTTTGATCAAGGTTGGCAAGCAATTAAAGAATCTTTAGCCAAATTATCGGCAGAATTTGATCTAGTTGTCTGTGAAGGTGCGGGAAGTCCGGCGGAAATAAATCTCAAACATCGGGATTTAACTAATATGCGGGTGGCTAAATATCTCGATGCCGCTACTATTTTAGTGGTGGATATTGATCGCGGGGGGGCTTTTGCTCACGTCGTCGGTACGTTAGAATTATTAGAACCGGAGGAAAGAGCTTTAATTAAAGGTATTGTGATCAATAAATTTCGCGGACAAAAATCTCTCTTAGATTCGGGGATTACTTGGCTAGAAGATTATACAAAAATTCCCGTGTTGGGAGTTCTTCCCTATAGTGATATCTTTTTAAGTGCCGAGGATTCTCTCAGTTTACTCGATCGCCCCGCCCAAAAACCCAAAGCTGAACTAAATATCAGTGTCATTCGTCTGCCTCATATCGCTAATTTTACGGATTTTGACCCTCTCTGTGGTGAAGCAACAGTTAATCTACGTTATCTAGAATTACAGGAATCTTTAGGTGATCCCGATGGGGTAATTATCCCCGGTTCTAAAACCACTGTCACTGATTTAATTGCTCTTAATCAAAGTGGTATGGCTAATCAATTACAAGCCTATCACCAAAGGGGAGGTATTATCTTTGGCATCTGTGGTGGTTTGCAAATGTTAGGGCGATTAATCCTGGATACTGAACATCGAGAAGGTTCCGATAGTGAGGCAGCTGGCTTAAATTTACTGCCTTTAAAAACGGTAATTACTGCCGAAAAAATTACCCGTCAACGACAGGTTTTATCTAATTTTCCCCAAGCGGGTTTACCAGTAACAGGATACGAAATTCACCAAGGAATAAGCGCATGGGAAAGTGAATCAGGTTATCAAAAAATGTTCGAGGAAGATGCTAGTCTAGGAATTGTTAATGATTCTCTCTCAATTTGGGGTTGTTATTTACATGGTATCTTTGATAATGGTTCTTGGCGAAGAACTTGGCTAAATCATCTGCGTCAGCGTCGCGGTTTATTATCTTTGCCTACGGGAATTGCTAACTATAGTAAACAAAGAGAAATAACCCTAGATAATATGGCTAATTTACTGGAAGAACATTTAAATCTTAAACCTATTTTTGCTCATTTGTAAGGAGAAATTATGACTATTTCAGTGCGTTTTTTACCCGATGATATCATCATAGAAGCGGAAACGGGAGAACTATTATTAGATGTGGCCAAAAAAGCGGGAATTGACATTCCTACTGGCTGTTTAATGGGTTCCTGTCACGCCTGCGAGGTAGAATTAGATGATGGTACTCAAATTTGCAGTTGTATTACTGGTATCCCCAGCGATCGAGATTCTTTAACCGTTCATTTATACTCCGATCCGCTTTGGTAGTTGTTCAGGTTTTCTGATAACAGAATTTAGCTATTACCGTTAAGTTTACGAATTCTAACTCGGAGAATACTGACTCGAAGACTTCTAACTAGGAAAAGGTTTTTGATTTTTGCAAGATGTCCATTGATGATAGTATATGCAACATATTGATAAAATAATACAAATAGGTCGTATCAATGGGATGTAAGAATAAATTTCACCAAACCCTTGACAAAAGTTACTTTTTGTATTACCCTGCGATAGTGGTGATACCACGAAAAATACTTACATATTAACTATTGGCTCTTCCGGTTTCTGTGTGGAAACGAAGCCTATACTGATAGTTTCTTCGGCAAAATAGTCGTAAAAGTCTTTCTCCGTCAAAATTTCACGATTCCATAAGCAAAAATTATCACACAAAGTCGAGAAGAGCCAACTATTTTAAGATATGTCAGATTATTATCATTATCAAAATTGGTTCTTCGGTTTGTCTTATGCAATAGACGGGAGTTATAAGGGATGGAACCCTTATAGAGAAAGACATTGGGCGATTTTTGTCAATTGTTTTTTATCTAAAGCGAACTAATCAATTAAATCCCTTACCAGATAAAGATTTTGTTGATTTATGCCCCCCTATCGAACCATAACAAGTAACGAAGAGCCTCAAAATTCTTGCTGTGGGACTGCCCACGCTTATTTGCTACCCTCTCTGAGTCAGATTTTTGCCAATCTTGCTCCTCCTGAAAAGCGTATTTTTGATCTCGGTTGTGGCAACGGTTCGATCGCTAATTGGTTATCAGAAAAAGGATTTCAAGTCAGTGGCTGCGATCCTTCCGAATCAGGGATAGCAGAGGCAAAAAAAGCCTATCCTGAACTTGATCTATACGTTGGTTCCGCCTATGATGATCTGGCTAGTAAATTTGGTAATTTTCCGCTGCTAATTAGTTTGGAAGTGGTAGAACACGTCTATGCTCCGCGCGATTATGCTAAGACCGTTTATAATCTCCTGCAACCCGGAGGATATGCGCTGATATCCACTCCCTATCATAGTTATCTCAAAAATTTAGCCCTAGCGGCTACGGGTAAGATGGACGAGCATTTTACCGCTCTTTGGGATCACGGACATATTAAATTCTGGTCTGTCAAAACCATCACAAAACTGTTAACAGAAGCTAATTTATCGGTAGAGAAAATTTATCGTATTGGTCGTATTGCTCCCTTAGCAAAGACGATGATTATTCTCGCTCGTCGGGGTGAATAAATCATACTAAATCCTGTTTAAAAGGTATAGCAGAGGAGAATAGCAGGGAATTTGAGCATTTGTACTAAAACCCACATTCCGCACCCTAAGCTGTCACAGAGAGAAATTACGGAGAGAAAAAATCAAAGTGAGCATAAAAATAAACATAAGGAGCGAAAAAAGGCATTTGAGAAACAGTAAAGCACCAAAAATGGC
>NZ_JADEVX010000255.1:0-4725 GCF_015207925.1 Microcystis sp. LEGE 00066
TCCTGTAAATATCGGAATCGTCGTCGAAGATATAGTTTAAGAGTTAACTTGTTGGCGGCTATTTATAACTGTGAGTTAGGGATAGGTATAGCAGCTTCTTAAAAGTTGCCTAAAGATTAATCAAGTCAAGGAGAATTTATTCTCAATTTTTATAATTGAGATAGTTTGTGCCGCTTAAATAAAGAGGTTTTGATAACCAAATTAAAGCAGCTCTAAATAGTTTTGAGTTAAAAGTTAAACTTCAAGTTTTCATTCAGGACGAATGTACTGATTAACTAATTTTTTGGGGAAAATTAGTTAACCCATCATTATAACATATAATTAATTTGCAAGAGTTCTAATTATGTCCAATTTTTTACGGAATGGCGAATCAAGGTGTTGTAGTTCTGATAAGTTTCGTGGTTTAGAAGTGATAAGGAGTCTAAATTATGTTTGAACGGTTTACAGAGAAAGGGATTAAGGTAATTATGTTAGCGCAGGAGGAAGCGCGTCGCTTGGGGCATAATTTTGTAGGAGCGGAATTTATATTTTTAGGGTTAATCGGTGAAGCATCAGGAATTGCGTCGCAAGTTTTAAGACAGCAGGGAATAACGCTAAAAAATGCTCGGATTGAAGTTGAAAAAATTCTAGGAAAGGGTTCAGGAATTAGTCCAGAAATGAATCCTGTAGATATTCCTTTTACAGAGTCGGCAAAACTCGTTTTAAACAGTGCATTATCATTTGCTGATAAATTAGGGAGTGAATCTATTGATACAGAGCATTTACTGATTGGGATTTTTCAAGAGGGGGAAAGTACAGCGATAATTTTACAAAATTTACAGGTTAATCTAAAAGATTTAACTGTTTCTTTGACTCAGTATTTTCAGCAGCAACCCTCTAATCAGTTACCTCAAACTGTTTATGTTCTGCTTTACAATGTGGGAACAGATGATGAGGGTATTCATACTATAAGCACAGGCAATAAGGATACAATATTAATATTTGAGACTCAAGAAGATGCGGCTACTTTCGCACGACGATTAGGGGAGCAGAATTTTCCTGTACCGAGTGTTGAAGCAATAGAATATGAGGATATTTTGGGATTTTGTCAGCAACAGGGTGATGATTGGGAATTTGTAGCGCAAGGAACAAATAGAACTCCTCCTTCTCAAAATCAAACGATAAATCAGCAAAATAATTTTGTAGATCAATCGTCACAAGGATTAACTCTTAATACTGAAATACCTAACCAGCAAGAATATGTAAGATTCTTAATGGAGACATTACGAAAAATTTCTGAAAATCCTAATCCTCAAGTTATTTATCCCTTCTGGGCGCAAAATTTGGATAAACTGGATGATAATTTAGCGCGAATTCTAGACAGTTTAGCGAGAAAGACATTAACGCAAGCCGCGCAAGAACAAGCCTATGCTTTCGCTGTTGTGGTTATTGGCAATTTCATTAACTTAATCCGACAATTTCCCCTCGGTGACATCGCCGCTCACAAAGAAATTGCCATTACGGGTTATGAAATAGCCTTAACTATCTTCACTTTTGAAGCATTTCCCCAAGATTGGGCAATGACACAGAATAATCTCGCTAATGCTTACTGTGACAGAATCAGAGGGGAGAAAGCCGAGAATTTGGAAAGGGCAATCGCCGCTTACCAGGAAGCTTTGAAAGTTTATACTTTTGACGAATTTCCCCAACAATGGTCAGACACACAGAACAATCTCGCCATTGCTTACCGTAACAGAATCAGAGGAGATAAAGCCGAGAATTTAGAAAGATCGATCGCCGCTTATCAGGAATCCTTGAAAGTGAGGACTTTTGACGCATTTCCCAAAGCTTACTTAAACCTGATTAATCAGCTATTATCCTGCAATGATGGCGATGAACCTCGCATTATGCAGGAAAATCAGGAATTGCTGGATGAGGGGTTGGTACAGGTAATGGTAGCCGTAGCGCAACAATACGGGAATGCAGGAAGGGAAAATGAGGCACGATGGCTGATATATATAGCGCAACAGTTAGCGGAAGATTTAGAGATATGGTCGGATGAAACAACAGAAAAGGTAAATACCGATCAAGATTATCTAACATTTTTTGGAGAGGTATTGCAATTGCTTACTAACGATCCAGATATAAATATCAAAATCATTTATCCTTTTTTTGAAAAAAATTTAGATAAACTAGATGAAAACCTAATAGCTGTTCTAGATAATTTTGTAAGAAATATATTATTGCCATCTGCTGACTCGGAAACAGCTAGAACTATTACAGCGTCGATTGTTAACTTTAGTCGTCTTATTCAAGAGTTTCCTCATGGTGATATTTCTATGAATCAAGAAATTGCCATAGCTGGTAATGAGCTTGTCTTAACAATTGATAATGATCCTATTGATCGAGCACTGACACAAAACAATCTTGGGATTGCCTATCGTAACAGAATAAAAGGAGACAAAGCTGAGAATTTAGAAATAGCGATCTCTTTGTATAATGAAGCATTGAGGATTAGAACCTTTGATGCTTTTCCACAAAACTGGGCAGCGACCAAAAATAATCTGGCTAATGTTTATCGTGAAAGGATTATGGGGGATAAAGCCGATAATTTAGATAAGGCAATCGCTACCTATACCGAAGTCTTAAAGGTTTATACTTTTGAGGCATTTCCCAAACAATGGGCAGAGATACAGAATAATCTCGCCTTAGCTTATAGTGACAGAATCAGAGGAGAGAAAGCTGAGAATTTAGAAAGAGCGATCGCTACTTACAAAGAAGTTCTCAAAGTTTATACTTTTGATAGTTTCCCTGAAAAATGGGCATACATACAAAATCTTTTGGGTGCAACTTATGCCACAAGAATAAAAGGCAATAAGGTGGAAAATTTAGAACAAGCGATCGCCTACTACCAAGAAGCTTTGAAAGTGAGGACTTTTGACGCATTTCCCAAACAATGGGCAATGACACAGAGTAATCTCGCTCTTGCTTATTCTTACAGGATACTGGGAGATAAAGATGATAATATTGAAAAAGCAATCAATACTTATGCAGTAGCTGAACAGGTTATTACGTTTGATACTGATTCTGAATCATGGGCAATCATACAAAATAATTTGGGAATTGCTTACTATGAAAGAATCCGAGGTGATAAAGCTGAAAATCTAGAAAAAGCTCTCGAAGTTTATGAAAGCTCACTCAAAATCAGAACTTTTGAACAATTTCCTGAATATTGGGCAGATACGCAACATAATCTCGGGAATACTTACCGTCAGAGAATTAAAGGTGATAAAGCTGAAAACATCGAAAAATCCATTGAAGCCTATACAAATGCCCTAAAAGTCAGAACTTTTGAAAATTCACCACTTTTGTGGGCAGAAACACGAAATAGTCTCGGTAACGCTTACTGCCAAAGAAAGGTAGGCAACAAAGCTGAGAATTTAAAAAAAGCAATCACACTTTTTACCGATGCCTTAAAAATTTGGACAAACGAAAATAATTTGTTCAGTTGTTTAATGGTTGCTAGTAATTTAGCTAACTTATACTATAATGAAGAACAATGGCAACCTGCCACAGAAGCCTATCATATCGCCATTGAAGCCGTCGAAAATGCTCGCTTAGAGGCACTTAACCCCCGCAGTCGTGAACAAACCCTCTCTCATGCCATTGAGGTTTTCCATCGCATTGTGCAAGCATATCTTAATTTCAATCAGCCTGAGAAGGCATTAGAATATATCGAACGCAGTAAAGGGCGTAATCTGGTGGAATTAATCACCCAGAAAAATCTCCATCCCCAGGGTGTTATTCCAGAAATCATCGCTCAATTAAATGAATTAAAGCAAAGAGTCGTTAACGAGCAAATTCGCTTACAACATCAAAGCATTAACCAGAAGCTAATGCAGAGTGATAACCTAACTCCCTACGTTCAAGATCACAGTTATCTGAAGGAATATCAACAAGACTTAGATAATTTTATTGCAAGAGAAATTAAAGATCCTCTCTTTAGCCTCACTCAAAAAGTTGAGCCGATCGCATTTTCAGAGATTCAAGCTTTAACTGATGCCGAAACTTGTCTGCTGCAATGGTACATTACAGGGGAGAAAATACTCGCTTTTGTCGTGTCTGCTGAGGGAGAGGTTAAAGTTTGGCAATCTTCCGAGGATGATAAAAATCAATTATTTGATACAATCAACAATTATCGAGAGCTTTACTACTCCAAAAATGGCAAACAAGAATGGAGAAATCAACTGTCTAACCTCTTACAGACTTTTGCTGATATTCTGCATATTAACGATATTCTTGCCCTGATTCCCGATAATTGTCAACGCTTAATTATTATTCCCCATTGGTTTCTGCATATCTTACCCTTACACGCCTTACCTGTTGATCCCCCCCAACCCCCCTTAAAAAGCTATCCATTAGTCAGATCTTTCTTAACAAAAAGAGAAGAAACTTAAAAAAAGGGGAAACGATTGATAGGTATAGTTTTGAAAGAAGGAATTAAGGTGGAGGTAAGCAAAAAAATGGAGAAATGGGCAGCCCAAGAATTACAATATGCAGACCTAGGGGACACCAGAAGAAAGAAAAGGTTAATCAGTATCGTAGAAAACTTGGCCAGTCAACCTAGTACAAGTGTGCCACAAGCTTCGGGAAATCTAGCCGCAGCGAGGGCCACCTACGACTTTTGGAATTCCCCCTATTTTCACCCCTCAGATATAATTGCCGCCCAAGCTAAAAGTACAGTAG
>NZ_JADEVX010000256.1:0-4708 GCF_015207925.1 Microcystis sp. LEGE 00066
GGGTGTGGGGTTTTACCAGTTTTGAGGTGGCCAATTACCTAATTTTCAGGGAAAAAGTGCCTAAATTTCTCCCACTTTTTGATTTCAAAAAAACCTAAAGATATTATCCAACAAGGTTTTTAGGGTTCTTCGGTTTGTGTTATGCAATGGAGGGGGGTTATAAAGGATAAAACCCTTACACAGAAAGACATTGCTTCGATTTATGCCCCCTGATCGAATCATGCCAAGTAACGAAAAGCCTAAGCTTATAGTATAGCATAACTCGCGCCAATCAGGATGAGAGCATCTCAAAAGCTATTGACAATTGGCCAATTTTGTGATCCTCATGGGCATTTCAGGTGATACAAGTCAATCAAAATAGTTACGAAATCTTAACATTTGGTCGATTTTTGCTTAACAATTGAGATGGCCAATTCTCCTCAAATATGCCTAAATCGCCGACTGGGTAAGAAACTCAGACAAAGTTGATTTTGTCAAAAATTGTTAAGATGCGCCACCTTGTCCTGTACTTAGATTGTGTCTAGCTACTTACAATCGGAAACAATACTTAAACAAAATGGCAATGCTTCAACAGAGCGCTTTTCAATAGGAGATGATATTCTTTTTCGGGGATAGTATAGGACCCAAATCTAGCCAGATGGGGATTTTGCATTTGGGCATCAAATAGACAGAAATCCCGTTCTCTGAGGTGTTCAACTAACTTGACCATGGCTACCTTAGAACCATCGGGAATTTTATAAAACATCGATTCTCCGATAAAAACCCCGCGAATTGCTAAACCTAAAATCCCGCCCGCTAATTGATCCCCTTGCCAAGTCTCGAAACTGTAGGCCCAACCGGCTTGGTGTAATTGCTGATAGATTTGGATTAACTCCGGGGAAATCCAAGTCAGCGAGCGATCGGCACAACCGGCACAAACCCCAGCAAAATCGCGGTTAATAGCCACGGTAAAGCGATTTTGATTCAAAACTCGTTTTAGGGACTTGGGATACCTACAACGCCGATCTAGAGGAATAAGAGCGCGATTTTTACTAGAATACCAATCCAATCGCCCCCCCTCATCGGCCATGAGAAAGTAACCGCGTGCGTATCCTTGTATAATAGAGGCGGTATCCACAACTCCCCCCAAGAATTCAGTCTCGTAGCCTGATCATTCTCTAATTATGCCCGATCATCCCGCACCAATTCCGCCTATTACTTTACCACCGATCGAAAATCCCCAACAGGAACAAACTTGGCTGCGCACCGCTTTGCATCGTTGGTTAGATGCGGAATTTATTCCCGAAGCTATTAACGATACTATCGCTGAACGTGCTAGTCAAATTTTTCTGCGTCAGCGTTTGGAAGGGGAAAACGATCTCGGTAACTTGGTGATTGCGATCGTTACCGAGATGCAAGCTTTTGATTTCCGCGAAAGTTTTTATAGTGAATTTGCCATCGCTAACGCCGTTAGTGATTTAATTTTAGATAGTTTAGGGATCGATCGCTGTTGTGGGCAAAGTTAGACAGTTTTTCTCTGCTATTGGAGTTTAATTTCTATTAGCTGCTCTGCTAATTTTTTTGTACGAATGGGGTAAGCTACCAGCAATTCTCATTTTAAGGTTTCATGACATAAAAAGCCTTATAACAAGAGGGTTGTACAATTCTTAACAATTTTAGTGATCGCTGAAACGGCGCAAAATCGTTCTGAATTTATTTTTGCTAGTAAGCTACACTGCCTATTAGAAATTTTAGGACAAATGATCAAACCCTCTCTCCTCGATCATAGACGGTCTTAACCAGTAATTTAGATAGTCAACAGCTTATTGCTTATTTAGGAAGTTAACAAAATCTTTAATCGACAAGAATTAATTGATAGTTGTTGGGAAGGTTTAATTGATTTCCAACCCAGCGATCTCAGCGATTGTATAGGCTGGTCTGCCTTTAACTTCTTCGTAAATTCGCCCGACGTATTCCCCTAATATGCCAATACTGATCAATTGTACCGAACCCAAGAAAAACACAGCGATCAAGATAGTAGCTAAACCAGTAACAGGAGAGTCGGGTTGCTGTAAGCGCCAGTAGAGAACCAGTAAAGCCATCAACAGGGCAATTAAAGCAGAAAATAAGCCTAAATAAGTGGAAATACGCAGGGGAATCTTAGAAAAAGACACCAAGCTATTAATCGCTAAAGCTAGGGATTTTTTAAAAGTGTATTTGACTTCGCCAGCAAACCGGGGATCCCGCTCAAATTTAACAGCAGTTTGTCGGAAACCAATCCAAGCGCGCAAACCGCGAATATAACGATTCCGTTCTGGCATAGAATTTAATACGTCCACTACCTGACGATCCATCAGACAAAAATCCCCCGTGTCCGCAGGGATATCCACGTCAGCTAATCGTCGCAGCAATCTATAGAAAACGTAGGCAGTTAGGCGTTTAAACCAACTTTCTTTTTTCCGTTTTGTTCTCTGGGCGTAAACCACATGATAACCTGCTTGCCAAGACTCAATCATTTTGGGAATCAATTCCGGTGGATCCTGCAAGTCGGCATCGAGGACAACAATAACTTGACCCCTAGCAAAATTAAGTCCTGCCGTTACTGCTGCCTGATGACCAAAGTTACGAGCAAAGCTAATATAACAGACCCTAGCATCTCTTTCCTGTAGTTCCCGCATTAAATTTAAGGAACGGTCGCGACTGCCATCATTAATCAGAATCAGTTCCACAGAATCATCTAAACTATCCATGACATCACTGACACGGCGATAGAGTTCTCGAATGGTTTCTTCCTCGTTATAAATCGGGATAATTAGCGAATATTTCGGCATTTTCGAGAGGTTGAACGGACAAAAGCCGTGTTTTTATGGCGGCCGCTACGCTCTAAATATTCTGCTAAAGTATCCCTTTTGTCAACTTAATAGATTACTACTAGACAGTGCCTTTAAATTGCCAAGGAATGATCGACCATTGCTTGCCGACGTAAACAATTCCAGTAGGCTGCATAGAGATCCGTCTGTTGACCGCGCAGGGAAGCGATCGCAGGTGCGGCAGGAAAAGGCCAGAGACGATCAAAAACCACTTCCCGATGAGCCAAACGAAACTGTAGCAAATAAACAGAAGCAGGAGCCTGTAAATTATCCAGTAATTGCGCTGCCAGCCGGTGTAAAGACTTAAGACTCTCTCTTTCTAGACTAATCGGTTGACTGTAGGAGTTAGGGATCATACCCTCCCCGATTACCTCACCGTATTCTAAACCCTTAGATGTCACCGTGATCGGCAACCAAAGATCCCCAAAAGAAGAATCTCCCTGACTGGTTTTATAGTGCAGGGTATGGGCAACCCAAGCGCGTCTTTCCTCGATATCTCGACAAGCTTGATAAACTTTTTTACCTGGAAAATTCACCCAATTGGGCAATTGAATTGTTAAGGGACACCAGATTAAATTATTTTGGCTGGTTTTACCCGACTCCATTTTTGACCACAAAGAAGCCGTCCCCGTCACCTCCACCGCCAAGGATTTAGGAACCGCATTTTTTAAGGCAATCACCATTTTTTCGGTAACGGGCGATAGCCGAGACATCTGACCACTGGCTTGAGCTTCGGCATTAACGAGAATGATAACTTTGTCCATTTCTTCTTGTGGGTTGGGTGAACTTGAACGATCAGCGGTGAGGTTGGTTAAGAATGCGAACTGACTGGGGTTCAATGCTTCTGTAGTCGCCATGGCAAAAGCTATTTCTCTGGATTTTAGCGTATTATACAGGAGCGTAACTATTTTTTACGGATTTTTTCAACAACAAGCATCTTCTAGTCGGGATTTTTCTTCTCCCCCTCATCAAAAAAATGGGTCTGAAACCCCGCCCTTTAGCGATAGCGGAGGGCGGCTTTATACAAGTTAGTGAGAAACAATTAAACCGTTAGAACGACGAATTAACTGAATCTTGCTAATAGCTATCTGTCCCAATCGTTGACCATTGGTATCGCTTACAGATAGCTGTTTTTCGGTATCTCCACTAATATAACCAATTCCTTTGGGAGAAGAAACTAAATCGCCTTTACGGAACCCATGTCCTGTGGTAGAGCCACCATATTTACGTCGTTTACCACCTTTGGAAAAAACCATCAGGTGAAGTTGACGACGACTAATAGGAGGACGTTTGATGACAGCAAAGGGAGCGTTCGTTACTTCAACAGAACCCTTCCAATCATATCCATGTCCATTAGAAGCGTGGAATGGCAAATAATCTAAAAATTGAAAACAGGCAAGAGCAATGCCATCGTTAGCATGGCTTTCTGGTGATTGTTCTGCTTTATTTTTCGACTTTTCTAATCGCAAATGTTTTCTGAGATTAGAGGTTTGCCAACCAAAGCGAGTATGGACGGTTGCCAACTGAGATAGTTGGTCAATAGCCCATTTTTGTCCGACCATAACTGGTGAGAAACCTTTTCCAGACTTAGCTCCTTTTATACCAGAAGTTAAATCAACATCGGCTTTGATGTACTCAAAGTAAATATCGGTAATTGGATAGATTTTGGTTAGTTCAGAAACGACTCGAAGTTCAAGTTGACGATTAGCTCTGATTGAGGGAGCTAATTTTCGGCTCTTCGGGAATTGTTATGCAAATAATTAACTTAAAATAAAATTCAATGAGAGTACCTAAGCTCAAAAGTAGCTGAAATCCATACAGAAAAGGACTTAAGGCACAAACAGGTTAATGCCAAAAGA
>NZ_JADEVX010000257.1:0-4692 GCF_015207925.1 Microcystis sp. LEGE 00066
TCGCTCCATACCCCTTTTAATGCTATATATTCTCATTAACCCTTTTAACCTTTGAATTAATTTTAGTTATTATGTACTACTTTAATGGCTTTTTTGATCTGTGACAGTTGAGGGTGCGGAATGTGGGCTAAAATTCCCAATACTCAGTTTAAATACAGTACAGCTTAGTCAAACTTGGGAATAATCCAAGCTGCTATAATAGCCAATAAAACAACAATTTCTAAGACTTTATATAAGTTAAGAGATTGTAGCCACTGAAAAGTATTAGCTAGACGCAAACTTAACCCCCATTGACGTAATTGAGATAACCATAATTTCGGATTATCTTGTTCACGAAAACCCCATTTAAGGATAGACAATAACAGGGGAACCCCTCCCACTTTGGCAGTCATGAGCAGGTGCAGCACCAGACATACTGCCATAATTAACCAACTGAGCAAATGGGCATAATACCAAAAGTGATTTAATTCCCCTTCCGGTAGCCATTCGGAATCCATCATCCGGCCACTATACAAAGCAAAAGTTAGCGCAAAAAGAATCAAAGTATTAACTAAACGATGGAGACTGTACCACCAAATTGGCTTGCCAAATTGGGTTAATTTGTTAAGAGAATCACTTTGAATTAATCTTTTGTTGCCGCGACGAAAAGCATAGATAGCAAAAACGGGAAAGATAATCAGAGTATAGAGGCCAAAAGTACCATGAATACTTTCAATTTCTTGATATTCTGGTAGGGGCAGTTTCAACCAACGACCGTCAAAAGTATCATAGGTCCAATAGGCCGTAACCATGGCGGCAATGAGGACAATTCCCGTTAATCCGTGCAGAATTCGCAGTAAAAGAGGTTGATAGGGTTGATTAGTTTTCATGAACTCGATCGATACAATAGGGGATATAAACTTGCCCAGACACTATGTTAACTAATCCTTGGCTCGTCGCTGTTCTTCTCAATACCGTCCTCCTCGGAATCGCTGCAATTGCCCCAAAAAAGCTCTTAACTCGGGTGGGTTATCTCCATGCTTGGGTTTTAGGGGTAATTGTCTGGGGAAGCTTGGGATGGCGCGGTTATCTGATTGTTTTATTCTATTTCCTCGTCGGTTCTACTGTCACCCGCATCGGTTTAGCGCGCAAGGAAGCGGAGGGAATCGCCGAAAAAAGAGCGGGGGTACGCGGTCCAGAAAATGTCTGGGGTTCCGCTTTAGCAGGGGCAATTTGCGCTATCCTCAGTCTTTTTGCCGCTTCTCCCTGGGATTACCTGTTAATACTCGCTTATGTGGCTAGTTTTAGCACTAAATTAGCCGATACTACTGCCAGTGAGGTGGGTAAAGCTTACGGTAAAACTACTTATCTAATCACTAATTTTAAATCCGTCCCCCGGGGAACAGAAGGTGCTGTTAGTTTGGAAGGAACGCTCGCCGGTTTGCTGGCAGCCACGGCGATTTCCCTGTTAGCATGGACTATCGGTGCGATCGATCTTCTTGGTGTGTTATGGTGTGTAATTGCGGCATTTATCGCCACCAATATCGAAAGTCTCATCGGAGCTACCCTACAAACCCGCTTTCTGTGGTTAACTAATGAATTAGTCAATGTGATCAATACGGTTATCGGTGCGATCGTGGCTATATTGTTAAGTTTGCTCTGGTCTTTCCGCTAAAATTAAGTGACTAAAAAAATTTTTCAGAGAATATCTATGCTAAAGTGGCGTTTTTGTGCATTGTCCCTGCTGTTACTGCTAATTACTGCCTGTGGGACGGAAAATCAACCGAATTCTAGTTCTAACACTGCAAATAGTCCCAGTGCTGACCGCTTGCAAACGGTGAAAAATCGCGGTAAGTTAATTTGTGGCATTAACGGAGAAGTGCCGGGGTTTAGCTTTGTTAATGAAAAAGGCGAATATTCGGGCTTAGATGTGCAAATTTGTCGAGCTATCGCGGCGGCTCTCTTTGATGATCCCGCCAAAGTCGAATATCGTAAACTTAGTCCCCAAGAGAGATTTACTGCTGTACAGACGGGAGAAGTGGACATTCTCAGTCGCAACACCACCTGGACGATTAACCGGGATACCGCTCTGGGGATGGAGTTTATCACCCCGGTTTTCTATGATGGTCAAGGAATTATGGCCACGAAAGCCAGTAATATTAAGAAATTAGAAGATTTGAGCGGAAAGTCCATTTGTGTGCTATCAGGAACCACCACGGAACAAAATCTGGCCGATGCCATGGCAAAAGCGGCAGTGCAAGGTTATAAACCGATCGTTTCCGATGATGTGGAGGCTTTATATACAGCTTATCAGGCGGGGCGCTGTCAGGCTGTTACCTCCGATCGCTCCCAATTGGTGGCCCGGCGCTCGGTTTTTCCCCGACCGCAGGATCATCAATTATTAGAAGTGGTAATATCGAAGGAACCCTTGGCCCCGGCCGTGGCCGATGGTGATCCCGCTTGGTCGAATGCCGTCCGCTCGATCGTTTTTAGTTTAATTCAAGGGGAAGAATTCGGGATTAACTCCCAAAATATTGCCACTTTTGCCGATAGCAAAGACCCCAGTATTCGGCGCTTTTTGGGTATCGATGAGAAGTTAGGCGAAGATATGGGTTTACCCAATGATTTTGCCCAAAGAGTCTTAAAACAGGTGGGTAATTACGGTGAAATTTATGATCGGGAAATCGGCCAACCCCTGCAACTCGATCGAGGTTTAAATAATCTTTGGACAAAGGGGGGTTTATTATATTCTCCTCCTTTTCGTTAATTTTAAAATTGTGTTTCCTGACGGGGAATATAGACCCCTATGGCCGCTGGAATAACTCGAAACATGGCGGGAGTAGTGCTAGTAATTTCGCCATCGGTGTTGATACTATGGGGTTTACGAGTCTGAATTTGAATTTCTTTGCCGTTAAGAGTTCTCACCCAAGATAATAAACCCTGTTGTCCTCGTGGTAATGTCCATAAAAGCGGGAAAATTTGCCACCAGTGTTCAATTTCTAGGCTATATAAATCTAATCTTTGATCGTCGATTTGGGCATCGTGAGCGATCGGCATTCCTCCCCCATAATAACGACCATTTCCGATCGCTATTTGTAGGGTTTTAACTTTGATATTTTCTCCATCAATACCGATCATAGCGGTAAAAGGACGGGTTTTACTTAATACCTGTAGGGCTGTCCAAGCATAGGCCAAAATTCCCAAACGTCGCTTTAAACCCTTGCTCAGTTTCTGGGTAATTTTCACACTTAATCCTAAACTAGCCACGTTGAAAAAGTATTTA
The DNA here is from genome assembly GCF_015207925.1 of Microcystis sp. LEGE 00066. Taxonomy (NCBI): domain Bacteria; kingdom Bacillati; phylum Cyanobacteriota; class Cyanophyceae; order Chroococcales; family Microcystaceae; genus Microcystis; species Microcystis sp. LEGE 00066. The sequence continues at coordinate 3,263 of NZ_JADEVX010000257.1, forward strand.
TTATTTACCCAACCTAGATCGATATATTTTAAATTACCTTCGGCAATAATTCGACAGGCTTCGGCAATAGAATTCGGTATCCCTAAAGTCCGGGCCAAATCATTAGCGGTTCCCAAAGGTATAATACCTAGGGGCAGTTGAGTTTCTACCAACATATCCGCCATAGCATTAAGAGTCCCATCGCCACCACCGACAATAACTAAATCAATACTAGAGCGATATTTTTCCAGCAAAAAAGGTATATCTTCTACCTTTTTCAAAGGGACGCTGATAATTTCAAAATCCCAATTATTGAGCAGATCAACAGTTTGAGCAAAGTTTTCTTTACCCTTGCGCGAGTGACGATTGATTAGTAGTAAAGCTCTTTTAGTCATAGGTAAGTTTCTCAGTAGAATCAATATCTGAAGATAAACCAAGTTGGATAAGGCTTTTAGACTTTTTTCTCCTCAAAAAGTGCGGCTCTCTTATTCTTTGTGTGATCTCGCGTAGCGAGCGCGTTGCGACCAGTTTAACTTACTATAGAAGCGATCAATCTTTGTGTCCTCTGTGTTTCTGTGGTTCCTTCCACTCGCTCGCCAGCAGGACTGTATCTTAGAATACATTTTACCCACCAAACCTAAGAGAGCCAATGGAGGCGGCTCTAAATACTGGGACAAGAAATATAATGGTACTGGAAACACGTCGGTAAATTATGTTCCTCTCTGTGGAGGAGTTGGAGATCTAACTGATGGCATAATTCCTACACAAAACTGGAATGATGTAGAAGTTGCAGACGGTACAGGACTTTATGTTGGTTAGGAAAACCGGAATCCTGTCATTACTTTTAACTTTGCTGGCACAGTAAATATAAACGCAGTTACTGTATATGTGGATGACGCAAATGGTTTTGGTGCTGTTTCCGTACCGCAAAGTATATTATTAAGTATGGGTGGCTCTAATTATAATTCGGGGTCTCTTACTGATCCTCCTACTGCAGCGCCAACATCCTATACTTTTTCAGGATTAAATTTTAGTGGTAGTTCCCTACAACTTACTCTAAATCGGCGCACTGCCTGGGTCTTTGCCAGCGAAGTTACTTTTGATGGCGAACTTTTGGGTGTCCAACCAGTTCCCGAACCCACCTCAACCCTCAGCCTCCTCGCTCTCGGTGCAGCTTCAACCCTGAAACGCAAACTAAAACCCTCCCAATCCACCGAAAAAGAAACCACAAAAGTCGGCTAAATTGCTTCTAGAATACCATAAATGCCCCTTTATTTAGTCAGTTGAGGGGTTATTTTTTGTCTATTGTTTATTGTCTATTATTTAGGGTTTGCTGAATAAATCTAAAAACCTTGTTGGGTAAACCTTTTAGACTTTTTTTCCCTCAAAAAGTGCCAACCATTGGAGTGATCGGGGGTAAAATCCCTGAACTTTTTCCCTGAAAATTAGGT
>NZ_JADEVX010000036.1:0-29857 GCF_015207925.1 Microcystis sp. LEGE 00066
AGGCTAAAGAAGGAAAAAGGGCTGTTTTTTTTGTTGATGCCGCTCACTTCGTCATGGGAGCATTTCTCGGTTTTGTTTGGTGTTTTGAGAGACTTTTTGTTAAGTCACCGAGCGGGCGTAAACGCTTCAATGTTTTAGGAGCATTAAATGCAATAACTCATGAAGTGATTCTAGTTACTAATGACACTTATATTACGGCAACTCAAGTCTGTGAACTTCTTGAAAAAATAGCTGCTTTAGGACTAATGATTCCCATCACTCTAGTCTTAGATAATGCCCGCTATCAGAAATGTAAAATTGTTGAAGAATTGGCTCTTTCTTTGTCAATAGAGCTACTCTATCTGCCGTCTTATTCGCCTAATCTAAATTTAATTGAAAGGCTGTGGAAATTTGTCAAAAAGAAATGTTTACATGGTAAATATTATGAAAACTTTTCTGACTTTTCTTCAGCTATTTATGAATGTCTGAATGATGCCCATCTGAAACATAAAAAAGAACTGGATTCCTTGCTGACTCTACGATTTCAGAAGTTTAATAAATCTCAGATTATGAACGTCTAAAGTATAACCACAGAAATTAAAGGATTAATTGCAAGAGTCGCTAATCAGGAATTTACCAATCGAGGGATTCTAATCGCTTTGGTTGTTGCCATTTTAGGAGGGGCAGCCAAACTTTTTGGTTTTCTTCCCAATCCCTAACAGATATCTAATTAGGAAGTTGCCGTTTTCTTTTCACTGATAACTGAAAAATCCCTACCCTACCCAATCACCTCGTGTAAATCCGTCGGTGCGAGATTAGGATAAACCACTTCACCATCCTTAAACCAGATAATGCGCTGAGAGTGACGCGCCACATCAGCCTCGTGAGTTACCATGACGATAGTAATGCCACTGTTATTCAATTCTGAGAAAATAGTCATCACCTCTTGGGTAGTTTTCGAGTCTAACGCCCCCGTCGGTTCATCGGCAAGTAATAATATGGGTTGATTGACAATTGCCCTAGCAATAGCGACGCGCTGCTGTTGTCCTCCCGATAATTGATTGGGTTTATTGTGCAGTCGATTATCTAATTTTACCCTCGTTAAAGCAGCAATCGCTCTTTCCTTTCTTTCTTGGGGAGAAACCCCACCATAAATCATTGGTAACATGACATTTTCCAGCGCACTCATCTGGGGTAAAAGATGGAATTGCTGGAAAACAAAGCCGATTTTGCGATTCCGAATCTGGGCTAAATCCCCATCCGGCAGCGTGGAAACGTCCAGATTTTCTAGATAATAAGACCCCGAGGTGGGACGATCAAGACAGCCGATAATATTCATGGCTGTGGATTTTCCCGAACCTGAAGCCCCCATAATAGCGCAATATTCCCCTTTTTTTAGGCTTAAATTGATGTTATTGAGGGCTTTAACCATGGTTTCGCCACTGCCGTAGATTTTAGACACATTTTCGAGGCGAATAATTACCGGCTGATAGACTTCGGCTTTATCGTTGCGTTCGCTGAGAGAGGAAGTATCAAAACTCATGAAATAAATTCGTGGGGGCAGGGTGTGGGGTGTGGAGTGTAGGGTTTTACCGATTTTCAGGAGGTTAATTACCTAATTTTCAGGCAAAAAGTGCCTAAATTTCCCCCCTGATCACTCCAAGGGCTGGCAGTTTTTGATTTCAAACAAGCTTAAAGATATTATCCAACAAGGTTTTTAGATTTATTCAGCCAGCCCTAAATAGGGATAAAACCAATAAATGCAGCTATTCTAACCTGAGCAATTCTCCATTCAAGCAACATCCTTGAGAAAACCGACTAAAGGCAAGAAAACCGGCGCTAAATTCGATCGAGCCACGGCTAAACAGGGATAGGATCGATCACTATAATTTTCCCCCACCTGTAAGGGAAAAATCTTTTCTCCTAAAGAGATAAATACCCCGCCGGCGGCCTGTAGAATTGCCCAAACCGCAGCAATATCCCAGACTTTTGGGGTTGCTTCCACTCCTCCCAAGACAGTGCCATCGGCAACCAAAAGCAGATTATAACTAGCCACTCCTATCATCCGCACTTTGCAGGGAAAGGGGTTTTTGAATACACCTGTACTACGAGCGCAGAGATTAAACAGATGATTTTTGCTGGGAAAATCGTCGCTGGTGTGAATCGGTTGACCGTTGCAGTAGGCCCCCTCTGGACCAGTTAAACCCGTCTCACCGTACCAATAACCATAATAGGACTGTTTCAGGCAGGGGAGATAAACAAATCCGAACACAGGAGTCCCCCGGTAGAGAAGTCCTAGGGAAATGCCCCAGATGGGAATACCGCGAGTAAAATTAGTCGTGCCGTCGATTGGATCCACTACCCAACACCATTCTTGATCCGGGAAAATATGGGTAGTTTCCTCGGTTAAGACTCCATGATCCGGGAAAGTGCGGGCAATTAATGATCGCAATTCGCCATCGGACCAACGGTCGGCAGCCGTCACTAAAGTCCCGTCTGCTTTATTGGTGGCCTGTAATTTGCCAAAATCAGCTACTAGGCGATCGCCCACCTGCTCGGTAGCCTGATAACAAAAGTCTAAAACCTGACTCCAAAAAGTTTCCATAATTTTCTCGTTCGTTTTCTAGTAGAATATTAGCTTAGTGTCTAAACTTAGGTAGTCGAGATTGAGCGCGGAAGCCCACCAAGAGATCAGACTAGCTACCCGTCTAGAAGCGATACTTTACCTAAAAGGGCAGCCTGTCCCCTTAACCGAGATGGTGACATTAACTAACAGCGATCGCTTGACGGTGGAAGATGCTATGATCGAGTTAATGTCCGATTATGCCCACCGGGATAGTGCCTTGGAAGTGGTGGAAACCCCCCTCGGTTATAGTTTACAATTGCGGTCAGCTTATCAGAATTTGATCGAAGACCTGATCCCGGCCGAATTAGGCACGGGAACCCTCCGCACTTTAGCAGCGATCGCAATAAAAGAACCGATTTTACAAGCGGATTTAATTAATTTACGCGGCAGTACGGCCTATCAACAGGTTCAGGACTTGGTAGAACGAGGATTTGTGAGAAAACGCAAGCAAAATGAAGGTAGATCCTACTGGTTAGAACTAACCGATAAATTTCATCAATATTTCGAGGTTGACAATCTTAGGGAACAGGGTATTCTGGAAGCTACCGATCAGGAATAAGGAGGGAGAGGGTATATTAAGGGTAAATATTTCTGATCACTGAGCTAAACTTGAAGAAGATAGGGGGGACTTCGGGCAATCAAGAAGAGCGATTTGTTAACCTAGATCCAATAACCACTACAGCGTGGGAGTTCTGATGACTTTTAATCCTGATTTTTTTCCCTGGGAAACCGAAGAACAAAATGATAACTGTCTAATGCAGTATCTCCAGCAGCAGCATCCTGAAACCCTTGAGAGAATAGCCCAATCCGTCAGTAGCGAAATTAAAGATATTATCTCGCAAAACGTCAGGGGATTGGTGGGAATGTTGCCCTCAGAGGATTTTGCGGTACAAATTACCACCGACCGCGAGAATTTGGCGAATCTTCTCGCTTCAGCGATGATGACAGGTTATTTCCTCGGTCAAGTGGAGAAGCGCCATCATTTAGAATCAATTTTGTTAGCTACAGAATCAATTAAATTGGGCAAAAAACCAAAAATAGATTAATCCTCACCCCAAAAAGATAGAGACACTTTCATCGGTGTCTCTATCAGTTTTTAACCCCCTTTGGCAAAACTCACCATCACCAAAATCGAGAGCAGGATACCGGGGACAAGTAAACCCGCTAATAATCCAAATTCAGTCAACGTCATAGGAAAATATGCCCAAAATTCCATCACTTCCCACTCTAACCCCCTCTTCTGGCCACCTCAACAAAGCTTAAGGAAAATTTAAAGCCTTTTATCGGTTTTTCTCCTATCAGTTGTCCGACTAGACAAACCAAAGAGATTCTTTTTGATGTTGCCAAGCGGTTTATAATTCTTTTTTCAGCGCCTCATATAAAGCTGAATAATCTTCCTCTGCGAATCCCATTGCTAAAGCTTTTTCCAGAAGACGCTCTACTCCTGTTAGGGGAAAAGTGGTTAAATCTAATTTCTCCGATTCCTCTAAAAAAAGATTGACATCTTTCAGTAAATGTTTAGTGGGAAAGTTAGGGTTAGCATAATTTTCTTCTAACATTCTGGTTAATTTTTTGTCAAAAGTAGGCGCATATAAGGCACTTTGACGCAGGATAGTCATGAACTTTTCTATATCTACTCCTTGCTGGGATAAAAAAGCTAAACTCAAACCAAAAGCACTGGTTAGAGTGGCAATTAATTGATTTAAAGCTAATTTTAACGCCGCAGCGGTTCCCACTTCCCCGATTAACATCGGTTTTTGACCAAAATGTGCTAATAAATTTGACCATTGATGGAACTGTTTCTCCGTTGCTCCCACCATAACTAAGAGAGTGCCATTTTTAGCTTCGGGAATACTTCCTAACACGGGTGCTTCTAGATATTCTCCCCCTTTAGCCACAATTTGATCTCGCAGTTGTTTACTTTCAGAAGGGGCAATGGTTCCCATCTGGATAATAGTCCGATTATTGAAGTTAGATTGCTCGTAATTTAATCCTAAAACCTCTTGGATAGCGGCGGCATTAGTTAACATTAAAATCAGACAATCTGCCTCTTGAATGACTTGTTCAGGAGAGTTAACTGTTTTGGCTCCCAACTGCTGTAAAGGTGCTAATTTTTCTAAGGTGCGATTATAGGCAATAACAGAAATTTTCTGATTTAATAATCTTTCTACCATTGGCGTTCCCATTAATCCTGTTCCCAAAAATCCAACTTTCATAACTTAATTTTTCCCTGATTTAGTGATTAGTTTTTACTTGTTTTTATGGCTGTCCAATGACGTTCGGAAGACTGATAAATTTTAACATTTTTTAATCCCGATTGCTGGATTAAATCTTCGATTTCTGCTAGGGTAAAAGCCGCTCGCAGCGAGTCTTGAAATAGTTGCGCTTGTCGGGGAGAAAAATTAGGATCGATTTCTCTCACCATCCCCTTAATTATTTCCTCGGAATCGGGACGGAATAAATCTCTTAAAAATATGCCACCATTGGGTTTTAAAACTCGCTTAATTTCGCGTAAAAAAGGCAGAGGATTTTCGAGATGGTGGATTAAACTATTAGAAATAACTAAATCAAATTGCTCGGATTGGTAGGGGAGATTTTTTCCATCAACTTTTTCTAATTTTATTTGTTCTTGACAGTTAGCATTCAGGATATTTTTTTGACCAATTTCTAACATAGAATCGGCCAGATCAATAGCGATAATTTGCCATTGGGGACGCAGTTGACTGAGGATAATCGGAATGCGTGCAGTACCGGTTCCTACATCTAATACCCTAGCATTAATACTAGCCAATTGTACGGCTTCTTTAGCAAAATTAGTATTAACTTCCGTGAAGTCCATGGCATCATATTCGATCGCTTCTTCCCGATCATCCATTACTTCTGGTTCTAAAATTCTTTCCATAGAAAAGCTATCTTTAGGGATTACAATATTGACAATACATCGGATCGGCGGTTTTTTCACCATTGGGAAAGAGTTTTTCCTCTCGATAATCACAGCTTTGACAACCGTATAGTTCCAGTTTAATTAAAGAGGTGGGAAAGTGACATAAACCACAGGGTAAACCCGATGTTCTTTCGATAATATCAAACCCCGGACAACCACAATTAGGACATAATTGATTAAGTTTTTGAACAAGATTTGCTGTCGCAGCTGCAATTGCTTTCATCCGCGTGGGATTGTGCATAGCGCGCATATCGGTTTCTAGGTGTACTTTGCCGTTTTTGTCAAGAATATCTTCAACAATTTTAACGAAATTTTTCTCGTCAGTAATTCCCTTAAAAATATGCTCAGAGTCGAAAGAATTTTTATCAAACATCACCACTAAACCATGACTAGGAAACCCTATTTTTTCGGCAAATTCTAAAGCAGCTGCTAGATTAGTGACAGTTTGGTGAGCGTGATTAGTTTCCGTGACTATTGCTTGACCAATTATTTCTAGATTATGGACTCGATCGAGCAATAAAATCAATTCACGATTACAGGAAACTAACGGCAAGTTAGGATAGGGATAAAAACTACCCTCACTAGCAATTCCGATATCGTATCCCGAAAGCTCGATCGCTTGTTGTGCCTTCCTGCGAGCGGTTTCAATTTGTGTCCCGATGCGCTTAATATCCCGGGTAAAAGTGCCAAAGCGATCGGTATTAAAATTATCGGGTACAATCACCTTAAGTCCTATTTTTTCCTCTAAAATCGGTGCAATCACCCGCTCTTTTCCGTGCATAGTCCCTAAAATTGCTATCCGATCTTGAAACATCTTTTCTTGAAACATCTTGATCAAGGAAAAAGTAAAAAACAGCAATCAGCGAAAAGAAAACGGCAATTTCCTACTTAAGACTGTCCACTTAAAACTCACATCTGATAACTGATAACTGATAACTGATAACTGATAACTGATGGCGGGTTACGGCGAATACTAAATAGGTGGTAAAGTATCTAAATTATTGTCGCCTAACCCACCCTACACTAAGTTTCTGGGGTTTTTCCCTGAGCTTGTTTTAATCTTTCTGCTGCTGTTTCCATGACTTCTGCAAAGTTTTCGAGAATTTCGCCGGGGTGTGCTTCCAGGATTTTTGTGGATAGGGAAATGCGGTTTTTATATTCGTCAATTTCCGCGACTACCACTTGAATTGCTTGACCAACTTTAAAGAAAGTCATGGGAGAATTAAAAGAGGCTCCTGTCACCTGTTTAGCATGGAGTAATCCCGTCACTCCACCGCAATCGACAAAGACACCGTAGGGTTGTAATTTAACCACGGTGCCACTTAATAATTTACCCACAGCTAATTGACTGATAGCGTTAGCGCGAGCAATTTCTCGCTGAGATAAAACTAATTTATTATTTTCTTGATCGATTTGAATAAAAGTTGCGGTTAAAAGTTGTCCGATCAGGGAATCTAAATCATTTTTTTCGATTAAATGGGAGCGAGGGATAAATCCTTTTAATCCTTCCACTTCTCCCGTCACTCCTCCCTTATTCACCCCCGTGACGCGCAGCTGCACCGACTTGCCACTTTCAGAGATTTCCCTGACATTTTCCCAAGCTTTTTGTAGTAATAATTGCCGCAGAGAAAGGGTAACTTGTCCTTCTGCGTCCTGTCCACGGGTAATCAGAAAATCGAATTCTGCACCTATGGGTAAAGCTTCAGCAATAGAAATAACATTTTCCAGGGAAATTTCCCTTAAAGGAATAAAAGCGGAGGATTTGCCGCCAATATCGATGTATGCTCCATCGGAGGTGTGTTGATCGACTCTCCCGCGCACGATTTGCCCTTTTTCAAATTGATAATCGTATTGATCAAGAGCTTTGGCAAAATCGTCCATGGAAAAGGCTGGGTTCGGTGTCATGATAAATAGAATGGTTACAAGTATAATTTCGAACTGCTTCCAGTGTAAGCTGAAGCTTGAGGAGTCAGACCATTAAGATTTAAGAAGACTAAATAACTCTAGCACATGATCCCAGGCAGATTTGGCCGCCTTAGCATTATAACTAGCCCTTTGGTCGCAGAAAAAGCCATGGTCGGCGTTTTCATAGCGGAAAACTCGATGGGGGATTTGATAACGGGTTAATGCGTTTTCTATCTCATCCACTTGCTTTTGAGGAATACTGGTATCCAACACCCCGAAAAATGCGTAGATTGTCCCTTTGATTTGGGGAGTCACCCTCACTGTCGCTTGACCACCCCCGGGGGTTCCCGTGGTGATTCCTGCACCGTAAAAAGAGGCAGTAACTTTGATATCCTCTAGAGTGGAGACAAGATAAACCACATGACCACCAAAACAAAAACCGATCGTGCCGACACCGGTTTTTTGCACCTGTGGCAAACTATAAAGATAATCGATGGTGGCTTGGATATCGCTGATTAATTCGGCTGCTTTGGTTTGTTCCTTGTACTGACGACCGATTTCGATATCTGCCCTACTGTACCCCGTTTCAAAACCAGGAGCAAATCGCTGATAAATGGCAGGAGCGATCACTATATAGCCTTCTTGGGCAATTCTGCGGGTGACATCTCGAATATGGTCATTTACGCCGAATATTTCCTGAATCACGATAATTGCTGGATAAATTCCCACTCGATCGGGAATGGCTAAATAGGCATCTATGTCAATATCTTTGTTAGAAATCGTAACAGTTTGCGTATTAATAATCATAATTTTCTCGGTGAAAAGGATGTTGGTTTTCCAGTAAAAAGTCAAATCTTGCTCAAATTAAAACAAACTTTGCCAAGGCCGCAGCCACCCCATTTAAGTTTACACTGGGGGCAACCCAATCGGCTTGATCCTTAACGGCTTGGGGAGCATTACCCATAGCGACACCGACACCCGCGTAGGTGAGCATAGAAACATCATTAAAATTATCACCGATCGCCATAACGTTTTTTGGTTGTAATCCTAGGATATCTTCGGCCAAAAATTGGGTGGCGCTTCCCTTGGTAGCCTCAACGTGGGTAACTTCAAAAAAAGTCGGACTCGATTGGGTAAAGTATAAATCTTGATTTTGATAGCGTTGCTGTAAATGCTGCCAAATCTCGGCGATAAATTGCTTATCTTCCCCCATGGCCAGGATTTTAGTGGTTTTGTGGGCGACTTTGCGTAAATCCCCCACTGCTTCGGCAATAATACCCGATCGCTGGCGATAGAATTCCGTTTCCGCGTTTAATTGCCGCACATAAAGCACATCGTCCATATAAAAATTAAGGGAGATTTTCTCCTTCCATTGGGGTTGTTCGAGATAATCTAAAAGATCGATCGCCAAGTCGGGGGAAATAGGGGTATGTCGATGGTGAACTTGGGAAACAGGGTCTTGAATCCAAGCGCCATTGTAAGCAATTATAGGTAAAGTGGATTTAAGGCGTTTATGAAAGCGTAAAGCCGAGCGGTACATCCTACCAGTGCCAATAGCGACGGGAATCCCCTTTTTTTGGACGGAAGAGACAGCTTGCACCACGGCCGGATTAACCTGATTGTTATCCCCGGCGATCGTTCCATCCACATCGACAACGATTAAGCGAATATCCACAGTCTTTTCCCATTCAACGGTAACAGTTAATAGTTTGCCACTTCCCCCATCAAAAAGGGTAAATCTTGCTATTCAGCCAAAGCATTGTTAAAACCCGATGACTCTGGATGGGTAAGATAGGGATAGAGAATTCCCCAAATAACCATCGAGATAGTCGATCTGGCTAGAATTAAACTAGCCAGATCGAGACAGAGCTTAATTCTTTCAGCTAGGGGCATTTTAGCCCGCAATTCCGCCTCCGATTCGGGACGATGGATAATCAGGGAGGCCACCGCACCGATCGCCGCCCCTGTACCTATAATGATGAGGGTGCGTCGCTGCAAATTCCCGATTCCTAAGCTGGATAGATGCGAATACGGCGATTCGGTTCCTCTCCGAAGCTATCGGATTGGAGACGGTAATGTTCCACTAATTCGTGCTGCATTTTCCGCACTTTCGCCGAGCGGGGCAGTAACTCCACCGGTTGGCCGGTAGGGATAACGATTTGTTCCACCGCTAACCGGGCCTCCTCCAAAGCTTCGATCTCGTCATCATTACCGCTGCGGGCAAATAAACGCAGATCCGCACCTTCCTGATTCATCGGGTCATCAATCCCCAAAATCCGCTTTAAACCGCGAGAAATTTGGGGCAGGGTATTGGATTTGATGCCATGGATGGGAATTTGTCTTACTTTGGCAATTTGCCGCAATTTTGACTGATTTTTAACGTGGGAACGCAGGGCCAGCACTGCGTCGGCCCCCTGTAAATCTTTGGTCAAAACGATCGGCAAATCTAGGGCCTGTACTACCTGCTCGATCGGAGCGCGACTAACTCCGTAGGGATAGACATAAACCGGCCAATCTTCGCCATTGGGACCGGGGACGCGGACTTTTTCCGTTTCTAGTTCCTCCTGCAGCCAGGATTGTTCGAGGAGGCGATCGAAATCGTTTTCCCGGTTGAGAGGGCCTGCAGGGAAACGGGCCACGGGAGTCATCCGGCCATCGGCCCGCCACCCCTTGGGTTTATCCATTTCCGGCAGATAATTGCCGCGCAAAGGGGTGAGGTTTTCCGGTTTTGGTTCTTCCTGAGCGACCTGTACTTTCCCCTCCTCATCCACCCAACGGATTTGGGCAATTGCTTCCCGTCCCCGCAGCAGTTGGTCGATAGTGGTGGATACGTCCTCGTGAATGACCCAGCGCTGACGTTCCAACATTTCGATGGCAATATCAAAGGTGGGGGGTGCTTTGCGTTCTAAAACCGTCTTCTGAGAACCCCGGCGGCGCGCTTCTTCGTCTCCGAGAGTTACTGCCTGAATTCCCCCGACTAAATCCGATAAGGTCGGGTTTTTAATTAAATTTTCCAGTTGATTGCCGTGGGCGGTTCCCACTAACTGCACCCCGCGTTCGGCGATCGTGCGAGCGGCCAGAGCTTCTAATTCCGTACCGATCTCATCAATCACGATTACCTCTGGCATATGGTTTTCCACTGCTTCGATCATGACCTGATGCTGTAATTCCGGACGGGACACCTGCATCCGACGAGCGCGACCGATGGCCGGATGGGGAATATCTCCATCCCCGGCGATTTCGTTGGAGGTGTCGATAATTACTACCCGTTTATTGAGATCGTCGGCTAAAACTCGGGCTATTTCCCGGAGAGCGGTGGTTTTTCCTACCCCCGGACGACCGAGCAGCAGCAGGGATTTTCCTGTTTCCACTAGGTCGTTAATCAGGGTGATCGTACCAAAAACAGCCCGACCGATACGACAGGTTAAACCGATAATTTCCCCGTCTCGATTGCGAATGGCACTGATCCGGTGCAGGGTGCGTTCAATCCCGGCGCGATTATCGCCGCTAAAACTGCCCACCCTGGCGATCGAATACTGGATTTCTTCTTTTGAGATCGGTTCGTCTCCCAGATCGATCGCCCCATCGGGAAAACGCGCTTCTGGTATGCGTCCCAAATCCATAACTACTTCGATTAGTTGATGCTGCCGCGGGTGTTCCTCGATTTTGCCGCGAATCCGAGCCGGTAGAATTGCCAAGAGTTTGTTTAAATCGTCGGTCACTGGCATCCGAGAGGAGGGTAGGGTTTCTGGCATTAATAGTAAAGGGTTTTGGCGATAATTGGCCGTTTTTATTTCCAAGATTTTCTTGGGGTCTAACACATTTATGGGTTAGTTGTCAATTAAAAAATATTATAGTTTTTTGACCAAGGCTAGGCTTTTAATTGAGCAACCACCATAGAAGCGGCTTTAAGGGCTTCTTGGTAGGCTTGGGGGTCATTTTCAAGGTTAAGCTGGTCTAAATGCTCTAAAATTGGCAAAATCAATGAACGGGCGTAACTTCCATAGGCAATACCAGCGATTTTTTTTCTCAGTCCCAGTTGCTGTAATTTGGTCACGGTGTGGTCATTGGTTCCCCCGGCTAACTGCACAAATCCGGCTAGATTGCTGGAAAGGACTTTTTTGGCCATATTAATGGCCGGGTGGGTGGTTCCTTTGCCGATATCGCCGCTCATCGGTCGGCCGTCCGTCTGCCAAATCAGAGGACAGCTTAGGGGTGAAATGGTTTCTCGCAGATAGTGGAGGTAATCAATGATATATTCATGATCTTGGCAACTTATGGCCAGGATTTTTAGGTTTTTAGTTAAAGGTGCGATCGCCTGCCAGAGTCGAGCAAATTCCTCTCCGTGTCCGACTTGGGTATGAATTTCGATCGCATCCACTCCCATTTCGATAATTAAGGGGATAATTTCTGCGGGTTGACAGACACGGGATCTTGTCTCGATTATCTGCGGGGGACAAACGGGTAAACAGCGACCGCAACCATAACAGCGCTGTTCAATCACTCCCCCCCCATCAATAGCATAAGCGGGACAGATTTTTTCGCAGGGACGGGGACAATCGACCGGACAGAGTTGCGGGTTAAAGACAGCTTTGCGAAAGTGGGGATCTTCACCGTCATTGAGACTGACCATTAACCAAGGTCGTCGATTTGGGGAGAATCCGGCGATTTTTTCCGCCGTTTCGATGCCTTCCTTGGCCGCAAGGATCACGGCTCGATCGGCAGCCACATCAATACAATCGGCCCCGGCGATAGTATAGGCCAAGGCGAGGTTGCGAATCGTGGGCAAATCTTGGTAACTAGCTCCACAGATGAGCTTGAACCAGTGACCCGCAACTAGGGACTGTAAGGGAGAGGGGTTTTTATCTAGCACTTTTTTATCCTATCGCGCCCAGCCCCTAAATGTCAGCCTTGTGCTGCTCTGATTCTGACTAAAGAATGATTATTAATTCTTCTTGGACGCACTAAGTCAGAAACGGTAAGTAAAACCGATTTATTCAACAACGTCAATCCCTTAACTGCTCACTTGCACAACTAGCTAGAGCGATCGCACCATGCCAAAACCACTGATACTAAATCCAGTTATTAAAAACTGATTATCTATTCTCTCTTTTGCTCCTTGCCTTTTGCCTGTCCTGATATGTATCCTATACTCAACGGATTTAGTATCTAGGTATCCCCAATCTCACCAGCGATCGCAATTAAAAGAAATATAGGAGACAGAAAATGGCTAACGACACCGTTACTTATTCCCTAGAAGCTGTTCTGACAAGGATCGAAGGGAAAATAGACTCCCTACAAAGAGATGTCAATCAAAAATTCGACAAAATCGATGAACGGTTAACCAAAGTAGAAATAGGACAATCGGAGATCAGAGGGGACATTAAAGCCTTAGATGAGCGACTAACTACGGAAATTAAAGGACTAACGACACGGGTTGCTTATCAGGATTTTACCAACAGGGGGATTTTTATCGCCCTAGTTGTCGCCATTTTAGGAGGGGCTGCTAAACTTTTTGGTTTTTTTCCCAATCCCTGACAGCGATCGCCATCGGTTAGGCCGAGGTTGACACTAAAGACTTAAACCAAGTTCTAAAATCCATTTGATTCTTCTTGGACGAATGCCATCGGCCTCTACATTCAACTATAAACCCAAACGCTGCTTTTGACGGGCTTTATAGGAAGCTAACAGCCAGATAGAGCCAGAAATCAAAGAAGGAGCAAGGACGAAACAAGTGGCCATGGTCACGGGATGTTCCCGGGCCCAGACCCAATAGATCATCACGGCAAAAATCAAGCCACAGTAAGCTAGTCCGAGAAAGGGGATGCCAATGACCAAAACAGCGAATCGAGTATCTTTATCCATAAAATATCGTGATGGCAGCGAAAATTTAGCTGATGGGTTCCGCTTGTCCCTATGTTTACTTATAATCTTGCTTCTGGGATTGCTTGCGGAAAAATAAGGTATTTTTTAGAATTAGGCGCTGATTATTGGGGGAATTTCCTTGCCGAAACAAAGATTAGATTTATTATTAGTAGCCAAAAATCTCTGTGATTCCCGTCAACAGGCACAGCGATTAATTCGCGCTGGAGAGGTGAAAGTCAATCACCAAATCATTGATAAACCGGCCACAGAAATCGATCCAGAAGCGGCGATCGAGGTTAAGCAGAAACTGCCCTATTTGTCAAGGGGGGGCGAAAAATTAGCCAAGGCCCTAGAATTGTTTGCCATTGATGTCAGCGATCGCATTTGTTTAGATGGAGGCATTTCCACGGGGGGATTTACCGATTGTCTCTTGCAAAAAGGAGCAAAACGGGTTTATGGGGTCGATGTGGGTTATGGACAAGTGGCCTGGACTTTACGGCAGGATCAACGAGTTATTTTACTAGAAAGAACTAATTTTCGCTATTTAACCCCAGAAAAGTTATACGGACAGGAAAAACCCGCCGATTTAGCAGTTATGGATCTGTCTTTTATTTCCCTGACCAAAGTTTTACCGACCCTGTGGACGCTATTAAATCCACCGCGAGAGGCGATTTTATTGGTCAAACCCCAATTCGAGGTGGGACGGGAAAAAGTCGGCAAAAAAGGGGTAGTTCGCGACCATCAAGACCAAGCATCGGCAATTTTTCAGGTTTTACAGGCCGCAGAAGTCTTAGGATGGTTCTATCGGGGTTTAACTTGGTCTCCCATTACCGGACCTGCGGGTAACGTCGAGTATCTTCTCTGGTTATCCACCGATACCGGCCCAGTTAGTCCCAGTTTAACCGCGATCGCAGAAATCACCCAAGCAGCGATCAAACAGTTTTAACCCCGGTATTTTCTCAAGGAAGTGGGGAGAGGGGGAAATTTTCGGAAAACCTCTTGACAAATGGCGAGACTTGCTTTACACTTTATGTATAATGGCAATCCGTGCGCCCATATATATAGGGTTTTTGAGCAAAGATAAAAGAGAAAAAAATAGACTCAAAAATCGGGTTGGGTAGGAAGAGGATAAAGGTATGAAGACGGAAAATTTCTCTCCCCGACAAGCATTAAACAAACCGAATCTTTGTCAGGTAGAGAAGTTTCAGGTATTCTTACACACAAAAACGATGATCGGGGAGTTCAATCTATCGGAAAATGGGAGAGATAACCCGAAAAATTCTTGTTAAATCATGTTAAGTCCCGTAGATACGATTAAAATTCTCGAAAATCATCCCGATCGCACTTTTCCAGCTGGTGAGGTTATTTTTGTCGATGGCACGGAGGGCGAGTTAATGTACGGTATTCTTAGCGGAGAAGTGGAGATGTATATCAAGGGGCAATTGATAGAAACTCTAGAAAAAGGGGACGTATTTGGAGCAGGAGCGCTCCTGCACCCAGATAAACTGCGAGAATCCACAGCTATCGCCAAAACTGATTGTAAATTAGCCTATCTCAATCAACCGCAGTTTTTATTTGCCGTGCAGGAAACCCCCATGTTTGCGATCGAAGTATTAAGAAGTTATTCCGATCGCTTTCGCAAGTTGAAAAAAATCTTCGCCGGTGAAGCATAGAGGAGCAAAGGAAAGCCATACCATGAAAACTATTGACCGAAAATCTCACCGACAGTTAAACGGGAACCATTGACCAAATCCCCACCAGAACGCGGTGGTTTCCCCGATAATTGCACTTCTTTTAATAATAATAAACCCGCTCCCGTCTGCACTACTGGCCCGAAATTTTTCCAGAGAGCTACGATCGATCCCACTTCTCCGCTTAGATGAGAAAGGTCTTTTGTCTGTAATTCTCGAGGTAGTTGACTAGGATCGTCTAGGGGAATAGTGGCCATCACTTTTAGGGGTTGTCCCCGGAAAGTGGTTAGCGCATTAGGATAAAAACCCCGGACTCGATCATGAATTGTCCGGCCCGAATCTTGCCAGTGGATTAGGTAGTCAGATTTCTCAATTAAAGGGGCATAGGTGGCATCGTTGTTATTTTGAGGAATTGGGGTAATTTCTGCTCGATCGAGCTTAGAGAGGGTTTCTAGGAGCAAATCCGCCCCCATTTGTCCTAGGGTTGCTCCCACCTGTTCGGCATTGTCAAAAAGAGCGATCGGGCTGTAGGCTTTCAGTAACATCGGTCCGGTGTCCATGCCCGCATCCATTAACATAGTGGTAATGCCGGTTTCTTTTTCTCCCTTAGCGATGCACCACTGCACGGGGGCTGCTCCCCGATATTTCGGTAAAATTGAGCCATGAACGTTAATACAGCCTAATCTTGGCATCTCTAGAATTTCTGGGGAGAGGATTTGTCCGTAGGCAACCACCACAAAAGCATCCGCTCGCGATTGTCTGAGAAAATCTAAGGTTTTAGCATTTTTTTTGACACTTTTGGGCTGCAAAACTGGTATTTGCTGTTCTATGGCTATTTGTTTCACTGGTGAGGGGATTAATTGATTACCCCTTCCCCGGCGCTTGTCCGGTTGGGTAACGACGGCAATTACTTCTATATCGGGATTGGCTAATAATTTTTTGAGGGTGGGGACGGCAAAAGTCGGGGTTCCGAAAAAAACAATACGCATGGGAGAGGGGGGTATTTTTCAGTTATCAGTGTGCAGTAATCATTAACGACTAACTATGCCAGACCATTGGATTTTTTTGGCTTTTTCCCGACGATAGGAGAAAAAATGCTCCTCTTGTTGATAGGTGCAAAAAGGAGCGATCGCAATTTGTTGATCTCTAATTCCTAACTGTTGTAGTTGATGATAAATCACCCTTCGCACGTCCAAGCGAACTTTTCCTTTTTCCTCGTCAGCAAATAAGGGGGAAGGGGAGAGGTTAAATAAATTCGCCAGAATTTGGTCGGGATTGGTTTCTTGGGGAAATAAACTTAAACCCACTTCTGCGGCAACTTCTTTATCTACTTGATACACTTCCCCGGCAATTGCCGGCCCCAGGGCCAGCACTAGGTTATCTAAACAACTACCGGAGTTTAATAACTGTTTAACTGCTTTGGGAACTATTCCCTTAGCTGTCCCTCTCCATCCAGAATGAATCGCCACCCCAACACCGCTAGAGCGATCGCCCATTAGTACGGGCGTACAATCAGCACTGGCCACCCAAATCCCTTGACCGGAAGCATCGGTGATAATTCCATCCGCTTCGGCCATTTCCGGGTTAGTAATCCCTTGGGGATTTAATAGGCGATCGCCATGTACCTGTTTGACCCGATAAACTGGTACATTTGCCCCTAGAGCAGCCGTAAAAGCTTCCGGGGTTTGGGGGTAATAATGACGGGTAAAAAAGCCGTGGGACCAGTCCTCTAGGAGATTACAGGTAAGATAGGGCAATCCTTGCCATGTTTGCCATTGCCACAGAGAAGTCTCGGTTAATCGCACATCGATCGCTACATTGGTCACAGTCTAAGCCTCTCTGGCTGCAATAATACCTTATTCTTTCCTATCCTAGTTCTGAGCTTGGCAAACGGCAACCAGAAAATTATTACCCAAACCCTTGACAAATGGCGAGACTTGCTTTAGACTTTTTATATAATGGAAATCCGTGCGCCCATATATATAGGGTTTTTGAGGGAAGATAAGAGGGGAAAAAATAGCCTCAAGAATCGGGTTGGGTAGGAAGAGGATAAAGGTATAAAGACGGAAAATTTCTCTCCCCGACAAGCATTAAACAAAGCATTTCTGAGAGTCAAACCGAGTCGTAGTCAGGTGGGGAAGTTTCAAACCCACCTCAGACAACTCTTGGGGAGTATCAACGAGACAGAATCGGAGGAGTTCCATAAAAACCTGCTTGCAGACTTTCTCAAACACAGCTAAGCTAAACGGCGCTTAACCTGCATGATCCAATAGCTATAACCTTTTTGGAGTCTATATCGGTGATCCGAAGTAAAAGCCATTTAGCTTACTACAGTCCCCAACATTTCATCAACACCAAGGGAAGGAATGATTTAGTCATCCATAATGGGAAAGAGTCGCGGGATTCTGTGGGGGTGATATTGGAAGTCAAGAAACCCAGCAATAAAAGCGAGATGCTGCGGAGAGACAAACTCAACTGGGAATGCTCCCTTCAGGTTCTACCTGAAGAATAGTTTAAGGCAGATCCTTAAATAGGGTTTGCTGAAAAAGTTTTTCGTGGGGGTAGGGTTTGGGGTGTGGGGTGTAGGGTTTTACCGATTTTCAGGGGGTCAATTACCTAATTTTCAGGGAAAAAGTGCCTAAATTTCCCCCCCGATCACCTCAAGGTCTGGCACTTTTTGATGGGAAAAAAGTCTAAAATTCTTATCCAACAAGGTTTTTAGATTTATTCAGCAGATCCTTAAATATTGTCTGTCAAGGCAGAGCCTTGGCACAAGCGATAAGCAAGCATTTTCGGTTATTGAGGATTTTTTCTTTTTGCGGGTTTTTGTTTGCTGGTAGGGAGTAGGGGAGCGGTTAATTTTTCGTAGAGTTCAAAGAGATATTCAATACGGTTTAATTCACTGGTAAAGGGTTGGGGACGATAACACAAATCAACGGCTTTGTCAAGTTTTTGGTGAGCTTTGAGCAAGTCGGGAGGCATAGTTAAAGGATCGTATAAATCCGCAAGGCTACTATCAGGATATTTTACCCTAGTATCTAGCACAGCTTGAGCGCAGGTTTCGACGGTTTGTTTTTGTTTGTCGGTGATATTTTCTGGAAAGGGGTAGTTATTATAAACGATGGTGTTTGAATAACGAAAGCGACTTTCTAATCTTCCACACACATATTTAACCCATGTCATGTGCATTGCTGAAGTAAGAATACCAAATAAATATAAATCAGCATTTGCAACAAAGAGACAACTATCACTAGCAATATAATCTGGACTAAAGAAACCAAATGGAATATATTTTCTATTCTCTGAAGAATGACGCGGTATTAGGATATAGCTAGTTTTTGGCTGTCTATTTTCTCCGAATAAAGTAGGAAAATTAGAGAGCTTTCTAGTTGACTCTCGGTTGCTTTTCTCTCTAGTTAATTTTACTTGCTCAACTCTCGATGCAATTATTTTTGATTTTTTTAATTCTTGTGGTTGAATATTAGTCAACCATAGACAATAACGATCCTCATTATTTAAAAATTCTTTTGCACTTAATAGGGGCTTTATCCATTTTTGAGAATCAGGTTCATTCTTAACTAATTCTTCTTTCTCAGATTGTGAAAGAATAAGATGACCACCATCATTTGGCATACTTCCAAAGTTTATTTCTGGAACAGATGAAATGGTTTTTCTTCTACTTAAAATTACCAAGTCACTACCCTCGACTAGATAAGGATTAATATTTCTGACCCTTCTTTCTGTTGGTTCACCTTTAATATCAGCATAATCAAAAATGCGTTTATTGTCAATATCTTCTAGACCAAAACCAATAATAACACAATGAACTGCGGCGTTTCCTTTTGCTTCATTGCTCCAGCTAAAAGTTCGATGGGCAAAATGAATTTTTATTTTATATTTTTGATAAAGCTCTTGCCAAAGAATCCCAACTTGTTCACCCTGAGAAATAGAATTTGTGCTAACTAAAGCGCAACGAATTAAACTATTTTGAATAAATTCAGACGCTTTAATATACCATGCGGTCACATAATCTAAAACACCTGCTCCTTTAATGTCCCCTAAAACATGATTCATATCAGCCTTTTGGTCGGCATTTTGTAACTGTTTCCCCACAAAAGGAGGATTCCCTAAAATAAAATTGAGCTTCTCTTTTGATATAAGTTCTTCCCAATCAATCCGTAAGGCATTGCCATAAACAATCTTTGCCGCTTTCTTTAATGGTAAACGCACAAAATATTGACCAAAAGTATTACTAACTTTAATATTCATCTGATGATCAATTAACCACATCGCCACCTCTGCCACCCTCACCGCAAACTCATCGTATTCAATACCAGCAAACTGATTAACATCTACCTGAATAATGGTACTAATATCTGTTACTAACTGCCCCGTTTTATCTAATTTATCTAACTCTTGTAATACCAAAATCTCTAAATCTCGTAACTCCCGATAGGTAATAATTAAAAAATTGCCGCAACCACAGGCAGGATCGAGAAAATATAAATTAGCAATCTTTTTCTGAAATTCTAGTAATTTATTGCGATTGCCTTTAATCTTCTCAAATTCTCTGTGTAAATCATCTAAAAATAACGGTTTAATCACCTTTTGAATGTTCTTCTCGGAGGTATAATGCGCCCCTAAATTGCGTCGCTCTTTTGGATTCATTACCGCTTGAAACATAGAGCCAAAAATAGCAGGGGAAATTTTTCCCCAATCAAAAGCACAAGCTTCTAATAACATGACTCTCATCTTGCTATCAAAAGCCGCTAATGGTAATGACTCCTCAAATAACTTGCCATTTATGTAGGGAAATTGAGTTAAATTTTCATCGAGATTTTTTAATCTTTTTTCTTCTGGTGTATTCAAAACCTGAAAAATAGCATCAATGTGCATCGCCAAATCACTGCCATCTTCTTTGGTATGTAGATCAATATATTCCCAGAAAATCCCCTTATTAAAAATACCCGTATCATCGGCAAATAAACAAAATAATAAACGCACTAGATAAACTTCTAAATCATGCCCCATATAACCAATTTCTTTGAGGCAATCATGAAGTTTTCCCATTAACTCGGCAGCTTGAATATTGACGGGATCTTCGTCTTTATAAACTCGCTTTTCGTAACCCGCAATAAAATCAAATAAATGAACGTTATCAACAAAATTATTTAATTCAAATTCCCATTGATTACCCGAATCTAAATCATATAATTTAAACCGTTGAAAATCCGAGACTAAAATATAACGCGGTAACTCATGTTCCTTTAAATTGGGAAAATAATCCTTAGCCTGTTGTGTGGCTTTTTCTAAATCTTTCCCCTTCGATTTATGCTCAACTAAAATCGTTCCTTTCCAGAGTAAATCAATAAAACCCTGTTTATTATCTGCTTTTTTGATCGGTTGCTCAAAACTGGCTACCCTACGCCGTGAAATGCCAAAGACATGAAAAAACTCATTCCAAAAAGATTGAGATTCTGCCTTTTCTGAAGTCTCTCCTTCCCACTCTTTTTGAAAAGCGATGGCACGATTTTTGATTTCATTCCAACTTAAAGGCATAGTTTTAACTCCTTATCTTTCGCCGGTTTGCTCAAAGATGGTAGAAAATGTTGTAGGGAGCCAGATGCAGTTAGCAAGGGATACAGATAAGTAGCTGGTTATAATTAAATTGAAGATAAATTTTAGGTTCGATCCCCCCTGCCCCCTTTGATAAGGGGGGTGCCGATAGGCGGGGGGATATCCCCTTGATAAGGGGCGCATCTGATAATTTTTAACGCCTACCTACTTAGTTTCCATTTTAGGTTATTTTTTGGTAAACTACAAGGGAAGCTAGAAATTAGTAACGCCTTGAGAATTGTATTCTCTTAGTTATCAGTGCAGTTATTGACTCCAACGAACACTTATCGCTATGTCCAATACCCTCTACGAACAAGATTTTCAATTGTGGCTCGCAACAACAATTAATCACTTACAGAAGCGGGAATTTGCTGCGCTGGATACTGATAACTTAATTGAGGAGTTAACCGAGTTGGGAAAATCGGAAAAAAGAACTTTAGAAAGTAATTTGATGATTCTTTTGGCTCATTTGCTCAAATTAAAAGTACAGCACGACGCACCGCCATCAATGAAGGATAGCTGGTATTGTTCTATTATTGAGCATCGCCAGCGAATTGAGAAAAACTTACGCAATACTCCTTCTCTGAAATCCTATCTAGAAACTGCTATCCAGGAAGCCTATCTAGATGCTCGTCAAGTGGCAATTAAGGAAGGAAAACTTGCTCAATTTGGTGTTCGGATTCCCCCAGAAAATGATTATCCTCAAATTTGCCCTTTCTTGCCAGAGCAAATCTTAGATGAGAACTTCTATGGCAATTGACTCAGTTTGCCGAATAAGTAAGGCTCTGAGGGCAATCTTTCTCGCTCCTACCAAATCAGCATCAAGTTTATTCCTCCCTACCGCTCAACGAGTCCGGATAGGGAATCTCTGGGATATTGCCTGAAAAATGTTCAGAATGTCACATTGTGGCGCAAGCATTGCGCCCCTACATTAATATTTGCTCATCACCATAACCCCAAGAGAGCCAAATAATCTTGATTAAAGTCTCTGGTCTTGATTTTGGGGATAACTGGGGAATAGATCTCTGGGGAAATCCTCGGCACTTAAACAGGTTTGTAAAGCTTGGGAGGGATTATTTTTGTCCGCACCACGACTGACAGCGATAACGCATTGGGAAAAGCGCCCCGGTAATAAACTTTGACGACAGGAATCTAAAACCTGTTTAGAAATCCCTAATTTATCGGGTTCCTTGGCTGTTTCTGTTTGTTTGAGGGAATTAGTGGCAAACAAGGGGGCAGCGCGATGGATATCGACCACACAGTGACCTAGGTCGATGGGACGACGCACTTGAAAACAAGCTTGTAGGGCCAGATTACCATCGATCGGGGTTTTGGATTTAATCATCACCACACACCGGGATAATTCTTTAGGAATTAATGCTTCTGAACAAGCGCTGGCGGCATCTTCGGGACTGACTCCCGTGCCGACAATCTGACTGATACAGGCACTAAATTGATTATTGTTGCCGAATGCGATCGCTGTTTGGTTCATTTCTACTAAGCCAAGGGAAATAGTAGCGATCGCGCTCCAACTAGCAATTTTTTTAATATGGTTTTTCATTGTTTGCTCACACCGAAGATTTTAAGGCTAACTGGCCTTGATTTTAACAGATTCACGGGCAATGGGGGAATGGGGAGGTGGGGAGATGGGGAGATGGGGGAATGGGGGAATTCGACTAATACCCCAAAACCCCAAAACCCACAATTAGTATTCTGGTACAGTGGAATCGACTTCGCGACTCCAGGCGCTGATACCACCTTTGACGTTAATTCCTTCGATACCTGCGTCTTTGAGGATAGCGAGGGCTTTAGCGGAACGTCCCCCCATCTTACAATGGGCGATAAGACGATAACCGTTGACTAATTCCTTAATTTTGGGAATTGCCGCACCGTTTTCGATATCGGGTAGGGGAATTAACACCGAGTTGGGGATCTTAGCGATTTGGTACTCGTTGGGATTACGCACATCGATGAGAATGTAATCATTGGCATTGCTGTCAATTAGTGCTTTTAACTCTACTACGGTCATTTCTGTCATTTTTTGCTGTTCTGCTGCTTCTTGTGCTTTTGCTTGCGGGATACCGCAGAATTGTTCGTAATCAATTAGTTTTTCAATGACGGGACGGATAGGATTCGGACGCAATTTTAACTCGCGGAATTTCATTTCCCAAGCATTGTAAAGCAGTAAACGACCACTAAGGGTATCCGGAGCGCCGAGGATAATTTTAATGGCTTCTGTGGCTTGAATTGTGCCGATTACTCCGGGTAAAACCCCTAAAACGCCGCCTTCCGCACAGGAGGGAACCATCCCCGGTGGTGGCGGTTCGGGATAGAGATCGCGGTAGTTGGGACCGCCTTGGTAGTTAAAAACGGTTGCCTGTCCTTCAAAGCGGAAAATTGAGCCATAGACGTTGGGTTTGTCGAGAAGAACACAAGCATCATTAGTCAGATAACGGGTGGGGAAATTATCGGTCCCGTCGATAACTACATCATAGGGGGCTAAAATGTCAAGGGCATTTTCGGAACTTATGCGGGTTTCGTACAAATCCACCTGACAATAGGGGTTAATTTCTAGAATTCTGTCCTTAGCGGAAACAATTTTCGGTTTACCTACCCAAGAAGTGCCGTGAATAATTTGACGTTGCAGATTGGAACTATCGACGATATCGAAGTCAACAATACCAATTCTACCGATGCCAGCCGCCGCTAGATAGAGTAAAAGCGGGGAACCGAGTCCCCCGGTGCCGATGCAGAGAACACTGGCGGCTTTTAGTTTTTTTTGACCTTCTAAGCCCACTTCGGGCAGAATAATGTGTCGAGAGTAGCGTTGAACCTCCTCTTGGGAAAGTTCGATCGCCGCGAGATTAGGATTTAGCATAGATTGGGTAAATAGTGAAACCTGACTCGATTCGGGCAAGAATTTCGTCTCAGCACGGTTTAGAGACAAAAATCAGGAAGACTCGATCGCTTCCTGGATTTTTAATTCTTTCTATGATTATGATAGTGTGAGGGTCTGGCTGCGTGTTGTTAATATTAGTTAACTTTCCCCTGCTACTTGATCGCGGTATTCACTAGCGGAGAGGGTATCAGCCAAGGCAGTATCGGGATTTTCTACCCGCACTTTTAATAACCAACCCTCCCCGTGGGGATCATCGGCAATTAATTCGGGGGAGTCAATCATCGCTTGATTGCGATCAACTACGGTCCCCGAGACGGGAGGATAAAGTTCTTCCACCGCTTTTACCGATTCAATCGTGCCGAAACTACTACCTACTTCCAGCGCCTCTCCCAATTCGGGCAATTCTAGAAACACGATATCACCCAATTGATCGACGGCAAAAGCACTAATTCCCAAGGTAGCGATTTCACCTTCGAGTCTGACGTATTCGTGGGTTTCTAGGTATCTCAAATCCTCGGGATATTCCAGTTCCATCGTCTGTCTCTAAATATTTACAGCATCAGTTAGTTTACTAGATCTCTTGGGGAAAATGTTCATCGGGTGGGGCTGTTTTATTGCCGATCGCTACCTAGACAAAATTAATTACACCGATCGAACCCTGATTAAACAGCTAGAATTGGTCTAGGTTGATCGGGGAACGCCACAGAACACTGGAAAAGTAAGGGTTAGCCGCTTTTTTAGCTCACTTAACAATACCCAGTTTAAATGCCTCCTAGCTTACTTATGTTAAATTCCATCTTAGAGCCTCGTGGTGGCGAACATCAAACCATAAGAGCCTTTTTTGAGCCAAAAACCATAGCTGTGGTGGGATTTAATCGCCAAAATCCCCAACTTGATCGCACTCTTTTAAATAATCTCCATCATAATCCCGGTCAGCACCGTCTTTATCTAGTTAATCCTCACCCCGAAAACTGGCTCGATCTTCCCACCTATAGCAGTTTAGAGGATATCCAGACGGCGATCGATCTGGTAATTATCACCGCCCCTGCTCCCGAAATTCCCGCTATTATTGCCCAATCTGTCGAAAAAAAGGTTAAATGCGCCCTGATTCTCTCCACGGGTTTTCGGGAAACTGGACAGATGGGGGAAAATTTACTTAGGGAAATTAAAGCGATCGCTGGTCAAAAATTACGCATCATCGGTCCCCATAGCTCAGGAATCTGCAATATAAGCCAAAATCTTAACGCCACCTTTTCCCCCATCCTGCCGAAAACCGGTTCAATTGCCCTGATTAGTCAAAGTGGGGCGATCGCTGCTGCCGTGCTTGATTGGAGTTTAAGCGAAAATGTCGGTTTTAGTCACTTTATCTCCCTCGGAGTCCTTTTAGATGTGGATTGGGGCGAATTACTTTATTATTTAGGAGACGATCCCCAAACCAAAAGCATCGTTATCTACCTGGAATCCCTCAATAATGCCCGCTCTTTTCTGTCCTCAGCCAGAGAAGTTGCCCTAAATAAACCAATTATCGCCATTAGTCGCCACAGTACAGACTTTGA
Source organism: Microcystis sp. LEGE 00066 (assembly GCF_015207925.1). Taxonomy (NCBI): domain Bacteria; kingdom Bacillati; phylum Cyanobacteriota; class Cyanophyceae; order Chroococcales; family Microcystaceae; genus Microcystis; species Microcystis sp. LEGE 00066. The sequence goes on from NZ_JADEVX010000036.1 coordinate 25,082, forward strand.
CCCCACTTCTCTTTCCCATGCTGGCAAATTGACCAGCGATCAGCTAACTCTCTCCGCTGCCTTTGCTCGTTGTGGCATCGTGGAAGTACAAAGACTGGCCGATCTCTTGAATATCACGCAAGTTTTAGCGAAAATTCCCCGATTTCCCCGGGGAAAACGCTTGACAATCATCAGCAATGGTGTTGCTCCCGCTCTTTTAGCGGCCTCGGCTTTACTGGCGGAAGATGGACAACTGGCAACCCTTACCCCGGCAACGATCGGAAAACTAGCGCCTCTTGTTCCCACGGATATCGTCCCCCAAAATCCCATCGATCTGCGTCGCGGCAGCGATCCCGATAGCTACGCTCGCGCCCTAGAGATCGCTTTAGCGGATGCACATACCGATGCGGTGTTGATGATTCTCTCGCCTCGCTTTAACACTGATCTGCGAGAAATTGCCCTTAGAATCGCCTCAATCGCTCAAAATAGCACAAAACCCATTTTAGCAAGTTTGATGGGGGGGGAGGGCATTGCAGAGGGGGTAGCGTTATTAAATCAGCAAGGTATCCCCACCTATCGCTATCCCGATTCGGCGGCCCGGGTGTTTAATTTGCTCTGGAAATATGAAGAGAATCTGCGCGGTCTTTATCAAACGCCAATTTTAACCAATTCTCAGGAAAATGGCTCCGATCGAGTTTTAGTGAGCCAGATTATCGAGCAAGTAGGGGATAGAACAATTCTCAGTGAGCCAGAGTCTTTAGATATACTCAAAGCTTATGGAATCCCTGTTATTGTCACTAAAATTGCTGAAAGTGCCGCAGAAGCAGTTAATCTCGCTGAATCTCTCGGTTATCCTGTGGTGATGAAACTGCATTCCCAGACGATTATCCATAAAAGTGCGGTGGGTGGGGTACAATTGCCGCTTTTTTCCCCTAGGGCAGTGGTGCAAGCGTATCAAGCGATCGAAGCTAATATTAGCGCACAAGTGGGTCGGGAGCATTTTCTCGGGGTGAGTATTCAACCGATGTTAGAAATCGATCGAGGATATGAGTTAATTATCGGCTCTAATTACGATGATCAGTGCGGACCGGTGATAATTTTCGGCACTGGTGGCCGTTTAGTCGATATTTTTCAAGATTACGCCACCGCTCTACCTCCTTTAAATACTAATCTCGCTCGCCGACTTTTAGAAAAAACCAAGATTTATAGGGCTTTTCACGGGACAAATGGGCTTAAATCGCTTAATTTAGCGAATTTGGAGCAAATAATCGTTAGATTTAGCCACCTGGTTAGTGAACAACCTCGCATTAAAACTATCGATATTAATCCCTTTTTTGCCGATTCAGAGCAATTAATCGCCCTTTCCGCTTCTATCCTTCTTCATCCTCCGACTACACCCCCAGAAAAGTTATCTCATCCGGCGATTCGTCCCTATCCCGAACATTATATAGGGCCTTGGACGACGAAAAGAGGCTTAAAGGTGCTAATTCGTCCGATTCGAGCAGCGGATGAGCCTTTAGTGCGACAATTTCACCATTATCTCTCGGAAGAAACTATTTATTATCGTTATTTTCACCTTGTCAATCTCGATCGCCAAACCGCTTATGATCGTCTTACGCGCATTTGTTTTATCGATTATGATCGAGTAATGAGTTTAGTGGTAGAGATTAATAACGATCAGACGGAAGAACCAGAAATTATCGCTATAGGACGCTTAAATAAACTGCACGGCGTTAATATAGCGGAATTTGACCTATTAGTTAGGGATGACTATCAAGGTCAAGGTATTGGTACAGAATTACTACGGCGTTTAGTCACTATTGGCAAAAAGGAAGGATTAGAGGGAATCGAAGGGGAAATTTTAAGGGATAATCGCGCTATGCAGATGATAGCGGCTAAAGTGGGGTTTTCTCTCTATAAAACTGCCGATTTTGTCAAAGCGGAACTTGAATTATGAAGTCTTTTTTTGATAAGCTGATCACTAATTTTCTGGCTGAATTGTTTGGGCTAATCCTTGCTCTAAAGTAAAGGGAGGTTGCCAATTCAGGGTTTTTTGAATATAGCTAGAGTCAACGGCAAGAGAACCAAGCAAGCGATCGATATTATAGCTGTTAAAAGGGAGGTTTTTCCCTGTTATGGATTCTATGGTATCACCCAGATAACCTAAGAATCTAAGTAGGGTAGTGGGGACGGGCAGCAATTGACAGGGTTGTTGAATTTGTTGAGCAATGAGTCGAATTAATTGGGGAGTAGAAACAGCTTGGTTATCGCTAATTAAAAAGATTTGATTAGCGGCATTAGGATGATCTAAACAGGTAATAATGGCAGCAACCAAATTACCCACAAAGACAAAACTGCGGCGATTTTTTACCGCACCAAAAGGTAAAGGTAATCCCCGTTTAATTAGTTTCATCAAGCGCTCCATATTAGCACGATTGCCTAGTCCGTAAACTAGAGTAGGACGAAGGATTGTCCAAGTCATGTTACTATCTTTTGCTAGTTGAATTAAAGCTTGTTCTGCTTGCAGTTTACTACGACCATAGGGACTATCAGGATGACAAGGAGAATTTTCGTTAAGAATATCATCACTTTCGGCAGCCATAGCATGAATAGAACTGACAAAAATAAAGTGCTTAACTCCCGCTTTTAGGGACTGCTTAACTAGGTTAATAGTCCCCTTAGTGTTAACTTTTATAAATGCCGCTTCTGGATTGGATATAGTCTCATGAAGGATATGAGCGCGTCCTGCTAGATGAATAACGGTATCAATGCCTAGCAATGCTTCTTGCCAATCGGTCATATCATCAATTTCACCCACCTGAATAGCCTTAATTGACAGGGATGCAGGAAACTCAAATTTCTGGCGAATTGCAGCTGTTATCTGGTAGTTATGTTGGTGTAAAGTTGGCAGTAAGTGGCTGGCAATAAAGCCAGTAGAACCTGTAACTAAAACGTTTTTCATTATTAATTATTCAATTAAGTTTAGTAAAGTCTCCAACCATGTTTATTGAAAAAATACACGGCAGATTGAGCAAAGACTATTGCCAGTTTAGTAGAGTTGTGCGCTCCTCTTGCCCAATGATGATAAATATTTACATGGGGATAAAGTATGGTTTTGTATTTTTTAGACATTCTCATGGTCAAATCATAATCTTCAAAATACATAAACATATTTTTATCAAAGTAGCCAATATCATCTAAATATTTTCTGTTAAATAGCATAAAACAGCCACTAATAATCGGTACTTCTATTATCTGGTTATAGCTAATATCTCTCATTTCATACCAGTCCAATCTCTTTTTGAAAAGAAATTGCATTTTTTTTGGTATAAAACGTCTAATAAATAAGGTCAAAACTGTGGGTTGACGCTTACAAAGGTATTGGATGTCCCCATTAGGGTAAGATATTTTTGGAGTAATCAATCCCACCTCTTGATGCTTATCAAGGTAGTGAATAAGCTCAGTTATCACATTATTATCAAAATAAACATCTGGATTAACAACTAAATGATAATCATAATTTTTAGCTCTAGTAATAGCTAGGTTATGTCCTTGACCAAAACCAACATTATTACCATCATTGAAGTAATAATCCATATCGTATTCCTGAAAATTATCAAAGATTTTTTTGAGTTCATCAGTGGGAGAATTATCTACTACTGATAAATTAATTTCTATGGGTGTGCTGAACAGAGATTTAATTGCTTGAATAACTATCTCTGGGTCATTTTTGTAAAGGACAAGGGAGGCCGTAAGTTGCATAAGTATCTAAAGCTATCTTTTACTAAAAAGAGTATCCAAACAGTTCTATATCTTCCTTGAGATGTTCACTAATAATATTTTTAGTTTCTTCGTTATAATAACTCCTGTAGTCTCGCTGACGTTGAGGATTTTGATTGACGATTGGTAATTTTACTTCTGGTAACTTAAGCAATTCTAGTATTTTCTCATAGTCTTTTTGTAAAGTCTCAAATCTACCGATGAAATCCAGGATAATCTCGCCATTTTTATCAGCTAAAAACCTTTTTTGCAGGCCCATCCCTTTTTGAGCTTTCCAGTATATATATTCCTCAAAACTCATCGCTCTAACCACATGATGTAAAGGATGCAGCTTTCTCCAACAGAGATATTTATACATTGATACCTCTAAATCCCAAGGGTTTCTGACAAAGGCAAATTTGAAAAGTTCATTATATTTATCTTGACCAATTAGGTTTTTAACCTCTAGGGCTGAAGGGTGAGGATTCAAATAGCCTTGAGGAAATTTAAAAGAATCATAAACCCAACCCATAGGGTCAGAATAAAGGTAATTGCGAAGATTAACTTTATTTCCCAAACGAAAATTAATTCTCCCTAATACCCAATCAATTTTATAGTTAAAATATTCCCAGTCATTTAAGATGATTTTTCTCATAGATTTCTCCAAAGACGACCCCGCTACTTTGGGATTATGGATAAAAAGAAAGTTGTATTTGTAGGAAATTAACATTTTATTCTTGCCTCCAGTTGATTTTTTAGGGCTGATTCAAGTCTGAATTGCATCACTATCTGATCTACCTTTATAGAATACCTCATTGGGGGTCTGATAGTCAAGACATTTTCGAGGACGATTGTTAATTAAGTTTACGGCTCTTCCCACCTCCTCTGGCTTAACGATTTTCAAATTTGTCCCCTTGGGGAAAAATTGTCTTAACAGTCCATTGGTATGCTCGTTTAATCCCCTCTCCCACGAATGATAAGGAGTAGCAAAATAAAAATCTGCTCCTAGTTTCTGACTCAACTCTTGATGTCCACAAA
>NZ_JADEVX010000258.1:0-4609 GCF_015207925.1 Microcystis sp. LEGE 00066
TTCTCGTCAATCTCTTTGCTGGCTTGATTGCTTATAGCTATTTGCCCAAAAAACCCTCCTTGGATTTAGAGCCAAAGGGCTTCCCTGCTCTACCTCCTGCTATTTTTTAGCTCCGTCGAACTCACGTTAAAATGCGTCTTAGCTGATCAAAAAATCGGGCTAAAATAGAAAAAACTCACCCTCAGCGATCACGGCGATGGCAGAAGAAACGGCGAAAATCAAGCTTTATCGGAAAACCTATCAACTTCCCCAACTAAATCGCCCCGATTTATTAATTTTGCAGGATCAGATTCAAGAAAGACAGCAACTGATTAAAACCGGAAAACGGGTTCGCAATACATGGTTAGGATTGAGGAAAAAAGAAGAACCCCTCAATTTCGAGGAAACTTTTCAAGAATTAGAAAGATTAGTCAAGGACTATAACCAGTTAATCGGATTTCTCGCCGACCATAAGGATGAATACCGGCGGTTTTTCCAGTCACTGACCGAGGAAATCAAGGAGGCAGTGGCGGTTAAATGTCAGAAATTGGCAGAAACAGAGCGAAAACGCCAATCTTTGGAGAATAGCATCGGCTCGGCCGACCTGCGAGATACCCTGAGACTACAGAAACAGCAGATTTTCCGCACTGTGATTCTTGTTGGTCGCGCCAGCTTGCTCATGCTCAAGAAAATCGACCTAATCAGCGAAAGTATCCAGAAATTAGCTGAAGATCAGGATACACAAAAACAGGTTTTCTCGAAAATGATCGGCGAGTTGAACGGGTACAAACAAGTGTATCAGTTGCAGCTGGAGTTAGATAGTCTGGAAAAAGAAGCGATCGAAATGGCCAAAGTAGCCATTAATCTAGAACAATACCTAAAACCAATTATCGGGCAGTTTCAAGGCTTAATCGATCGAGTAGTGACCATTGACGGGGAACTTTCCCGCAGTGTCAGCGAAGTGGAATCCCTCGTCCAGAACATTCTCAGTTCCGAATCGGCGGGATCTTTCCGCAAAAACGAGAATCTATCGGCTAGTTTGCTCAATAGATCTCTTGCAAAAGTAATCAAGATATATCCTTTTGTCGGTAACGAAGTTCGTAATTGTAGATACCAGCAATCAAATTCAATCTCAGACCAAATCGCCGTCTGCGATTTCTGTATCTTGATGAAAGTATCCGAAATATTTTGAGACTACGATGAATATGTTCTATAACTATACGCCGTTGTGATAACTGACGATTGGCTTTTTTTTCTCTTTACTTAGGGCTTGCTGAATAAATCTAAAAACCTTAGTGGATAAGGCTTTCAGACTTTTTTGACCTCAAAAATTGCCGACCATTGGAGGGATCGGGGGTAAAATTCAGGTACTTTTTCCCTGAAAATTAGGTAACTGACTACCTCAAAATCGGTAAAACCCTACACCCCACACCCCACACCCTGCCCCCACCAACAAACTTTTTCAGCAGACCCTATTTATTCGGCCAATCCTAGTTATGATCATTACTGGTACATGATAGTTGATAACTGGTAATGGTAAGTTCTTTCCCTCGCAGCTATAAAATCGCCGTCATCGGTGACGTTCACGACCAATGGGAAATAGAAGATAATTTAGCTTTAGAAGCTTTACAAGTGGATTTAGCCCTATTTGTCGGCGATTTTGGCAATGAATCCCTAGAAATTGTCGGTCGGATTGCTAGTTTGTCCTTACCAAAAGCCGTTATTCTCGGTAATCATGACGCGTGGTATAGCGCCACCCCTTGGGGACGAAAACAATGTCCCTACGATCGCAACAAGGAAGATCGTGTCACCGCCCAGTTAGAATTATTAGGGGTTGCTCATGTGGGTTACTCAAAACTAGACCTACCCAGTTTAGAGCTTTCGATTGTTGGGGGTCGTCCCTTTACTTGGGGGGGGTCCGAGTGGAAAAATGGGGAATTTTTTCAAGAACGCTATAATATCAGCAGTTTTGCCGAATCTACTTCCAAAATTATCGCTAACATTCAAGATACTGCCTATAATAACCTGATTTTTTTAGGTCACAATGGTCCAGCCGGACTGGGAAAGGAAGCGGAAGCTATCTGTGGTCGGGATTGGCAACCCTTGGGAGGGGACCACGGGGATCCGGATTTAGCAGCGGCCATCGCACAAGCACAGCTATTAGGAAAACAGGTTCCTCTCGTCAGTTTCGGTCATATGCACCACCGTCTCCGTCATACTACTTCCCGTTTACGCAATCCCGTGGTCACTTCCGAGATGGGAACTGTTTATCTGAATGCTGCTAGTGTCCCTCGCATTCTCCAATCCGATAAGGGTAAATCTCGCAATTTTTCCCTAGTCACTCTTGAAGAAGGTTTAGTCACAGAAGCATCTTTAATCTGGTTGAACGATAATTTCGAGATTATCAGTAATAGAAAACTTTATCACTCCGGGTCATCAATCGATCGGCTAAGCTTTTACGCATTTAAGTTACATTGACAGCATTACCCTTATTTTTAAGTTTTCTACTCCATTTAATAATCAATCCCCCTTCATTTAAAAGCTGATTGACTACTTTTTCCAGTTCTTCTTTATTTTCAAATTCTCGATTAGGGACTTGCGTATTAATAAATTAAGTACCTAAGCAAAATTAATTACACATATCTAACCCCCTCTTGCCTTTTGCCTCTTGCCTTTTGCCTATCTTTACTAGGAAATTAATTTTGCACGACTACTTATCAGGATTCAGGAGTCGGGATTCAGGAGATTATTTTTATTTATTCTCCTCTCCCCTCTCTGGGCTCTTCTAGGTTCTGTGTGATAAGTTTAACTTACTATATGATCGATCGATCTTTGTGTCCTCTGTGTCTGGAGTGGTTCCCTCCACTCCCTCGCCAGCAGGACTATATCTCAGAATACATTTTACCCACCAAATCCAAAAGAGCCAGCGGGTTTCTGAGTTGTTGAGAAACCCGCTTTCTGGCTTATACTGAACTTCAGAGGGTTTACAGGGGTTAAGTTATGACAGGAATTGAAACAACCATTGTAACGGCATTGACTAATAATTTTATTGGCCAAATGATTAAATCGGGGTGGGAGGGTATTAATAAAAATGAGTTATTGAATAAAGATGTCGGACAGCTTTTCAAAGAGGGAAAGTATCTTTTTTTGCGGGAATATACTCAACGTTACTGGGATCGGCACGGCATGATTAAGGTTTTAAAAATGTCTAAGCCTATGGATTTGGAGTCAATTTATGTTAATGTCAAATGTTTAGGAAATTTAGTCAGGGATTATTATGATGAAAATTTAGAAAATAGGCTCTTCGTTACTTGTTATGGTTCGATAGGGGGGCATAAATCAACAAAATCTTTATCTGGTAAGGGATTTAATTGATTAGTTCGCTTTAGATAAAAAACAATTGACAAAAATCGCCCAATGTCTTTCTCTATAAGGGTTCCATCCCTTATAACTCCCGTCTATTGCATAAGACAAACCGAAGAACCAGAAAATAAATATCGTGAGAGTAAGCAGCGACGATTTAACTTTAGGGATGATGGTAAAAAAGATGGTTTACTTTTGGCTAATCAAGAACAATATTTAATGGTACTTGGTGATCCTGGTATTGGTAAATCTACATTTTTGCGAAAAGTTGGTTTAGAAGCTCTCAAGGGAAATAAAGACAGTTATCAGCATCCTCTAACACCTGTTTTACTGGAGTTGAAAAACTTTAAAGAAAACGAGATTAATATTCAGGCATTAATTGAAGAGGAGTTTAAAATCTGTGGTTTTCCCAATGTGGAAAAAAATATTAGCAATAAACTAGAAAAAGGGGAATTACTAATTTTATTAGATGGTTTAGATGAAGTGCCAACAGCTAATGTTTATAATGTAATCGAGAAAATTCAAGATTTTGTAGATAGGCATCATAAAAATCGTTTTATTCTCTCCTGTCGCACTGCTGCTAGAACTCATCTTCGACAATTTACCGATATTGAAATTGTCGAATTTGATGATCAGCAAATTCAAAGTTTTATTGAACATTGGTTTAGTGGCTCTTCGGTTTGTGTTATGCAATGGACTGGGTTTATAGGGGATGGAATCCTTATGTAGAAAGGCATTTGGCGATTTTTGTCAATTGTTTTTAACCTAAAGCGAACTCATCAATTAAGTCTCTTGCCAGATAAGGATTTAGTCAATTTATGCCCCCCTATCGAACCATACCAAGTAACGAAGAGCCGGTTTAGTTCGGAATTAGACCGCAAAAATGAGACGGCTAAAAATTGTTGGGAACTGTTGCAAAAGGAGGAGTATAAAAGTGCAAAAGAGTTAGCTCATACACCGTTATTGTTGACTTTTTTGTGTTTGGTTTATGATGAAAATCGGCTCTTCGTTACTCTTTATGCTAAATCAACAGACAAGATGCCAAGATAACATACTTCTAACCCAAAAATTCCGAAAGTTTCTAAAGCCATAGCCTCTTCTTTTTATTAGTTTAAGTTTATTGTTGATTCCCTCGACCACCCCATTCGTTGTCCTTCGCTCGAAATAACTAATTATTTCTCCAAACCAGTTTCGGATTGTTTGACAACTCTTAGTAAAAACACTGGAGGATTTTGCCAACCATTCCGAGATGGATAGCATTCCCTCT
>NZ_JADEVX010000037.1:0-29625 GCF_015207925.1 Microcystis sp. LEGE 00066
GCTTTGATAATGTACCTTTTGGGCGAACGCAGTTCGCCCCTACATTGTGGACAAAATCCGTTACTGTAGGGGCGCAAAGCTTGCGCCCTCCGATCGATTGGGATATTATTCCCACGCAAGTCCCTTAGTGATTGATCACTGATCACTGTTTACTGATCACTGTTTACTGAATCACTGTATCAAGGGAGGTAAAAATGGGCTGGATTATGGTCTTATTTGCGATCGCTGTAGGCGGATTACTGATCTGGCAGAATCTGGGGGTGATCACTTTGGTCTTTTTTGGCGGTATTATGACGGTAAAACTGCCCCTAGCGGTCTGGGTGTTACTTTTCACCTTGGCGGGAATTATCAGTGGTTTAACCCTGCAATTTCTCTATAGTTTTGGTCGTCCTTTGGCTGCCCCAAAAGCTTCCCCTCGTATAGGAAATAATCCTACAGTCCCACCGCCATCTCCCCGACCTACCTATATTCAAGATACTGCTCCGTCTGCACGGGGTAACGATTGGGAAAGAGATAGCGGTGATGATTGGAATTTTGATACACCCCCCGAAAAACCGACGACCATTCAGGATCGGGAAGAATTTTCGTCTAGGCTTGCAGATGAGGAAAAAGCAAATTTTGTCAAGCCTCCTAGTGACATTTCTCGAACCGGCTCGGTTTATTCCTATAGTTACCGCACAGCCAAACAGACTCGCGGGGAAAAAGCCGATCAAGTGTACGATGTCAATTATCGGATTATTACGCCCCCCGCCGAGGATCAAAACGAAGATCGGGAGGTAAACAAAGGGGATGAAGAGGAGTGGATTTAACTTTGACAGAGACAGAACTGGTGCTGATCAGCTAAAATTTGCTAAAAAGGCGGTAAAAAAAGCCTAAAAAACTTAATAATGCCCAAAACAGCTAATTATGCCCCTCGTTGGCGCTCTGGTTCGTTAAAGAAAAATCTCGGCTAATCCGATAATACCTGCTGGCAAATCCTGCTGGGGGGGTTTTATCTGTTAAAATTTCTTGTCGTCGTGAAGTGAAGCGGGAAGAGTATGCGAATTCTATTTGTGGGTGCCGAGGCCGCTCCAATTGCCAAAGTTGGGGGAATGGGAGACGTAATTGGGGCATTACCGAAAGTCTTGCGTCAGCTAGGTCATGATGTGCGGATTTTTCTACCCTACTACGGTTTTCTTCAGGAAAAAATGGACATCCCTTCCGAACCCATTTGGTCAGGATTCGCCATGTTTCAGGATTTTTCAGTCTATGAAACGGTTTTACCCGATACAGATATTCCTCTCTACCTCTTTGGTCATCTAGCTTTCTCTGGACGCAGTATCTACGGAGGCGAAGATGAGGCCTGGCGATTTACTCTATTTGCCAATGGTGCGGCGGAATTCGCTTGGAATTACTGGAAACCGCAAGTTATTCACTGTCATGATTGGCATACGGGCATGATTCCCGTCTGGATGCACCAAGACCCCGATATTAGCACCGTTTTTACGATCCATAATCTCGCCTACCAGGGGCCTTGGCGCGAGGCATTAGAAAAAATGACTTGGTGTCCTTGGTATATGCAGGGCGATAATACCATGGCCGCGGCGGTTCAATTTGCCAATCGCGTCACGACTGTCTCTCCCACCTATGCCCGTCAAATACAGACCCCCATTTATGGCGAAAATTTAGAAGGATTATTGTCCTATATTTCTGGCAATCTGGTGGGGATTGTCAACGGCATCGATACGGAGGTGTATAACCCGGCTAAAGATGTTTATCTTAAGCAGAATTTTACCCCAGAAACCATCGAAAAACGTCTGGCTAATAAAATTGCCCTGCAAGAAGAAGTGGGACTACAGGTCAGCAGAAATGCCTTTGTCATGGGGATGGTGACGCGTTTGGTGGAGCAAAAAGGTATTGATCTAGTGATGCAAATTTTAGATCGCTTTCTCACCTATACTGATGCTCAATTGATTATTTTGGGTACAGGAGATCGCTATTATGAAACCCAACTATGGGAGATGACTTCCCGTTTCCGGGGGCGAATGTCCCTGCATCTTCTCTATAGTGATGCTCTTTCCCGTCGCATCTATGGGGGGGCCGATGCTTTGTTAATGCCTTCCCGTTTTGAACCCTGTGGCATTTCCCAATTAATGGCCATGCGTTACGGTTGTATTCCTATGGTACGCCGCACCGGTGGTTTAGTCGATACGGTATCTTTCCACGACCCGATTCAGGAAAGAGGAACAGGATTTAGTTTCGATCGCTATGAACCTTTAGACCTGTTTACCTGTATGATCCGGACTTGGGAAAGTTTCCGTTATAAACAGGATTGGCAAAAACTACAACAACGGGCCATGACTCAGGATTTTAGTTGGTATAAATCCGCTTTGGAATATCTCAAAATCTACAAACAAATCACCGGACAATCCGATCAATTATCCGATGAAGAAAAAGATAAATTTGTCGCCCTGACTAGCAGTTAAATCCTCCTTGATTAGGGGTGAAGATATATCACCCCTACTCCGGTAGAAATTAATCGGTAACGGCATTGAGAAGAACTTCCGCTAGGGTCATATCTTCCATATCATCGATAGTAATTGTGTCAACGATATCAAATTTAGCCCCCGCCGATTCTAGCTGATCGTCTAAAGCTTTGAGAAATTCTGTCGCTTGTCGATCATGGCCTACTTGAATCAGAGAAATGGCTAATTCTTCATCCCGATCGAGTTTTCGAGAAGCTTCGATAATTTGACGCATCACCGCTTTGCGATCATCTGGTTCTCCGTCGGTAATCACCAGAATAGTTTCTCCGTTGGGTTTAGTTTTGCCGGCAGTTTTGCGCTGAAAATAATTATTGAGGGCATCTTGGAGAACAGCGGCTAGGTCTGTCCTTCCCATGGGTTCATTTTCTTGATAAATTTGTATCACCTTATCGGAAGTAACATTATCATAGCGTCGGAAACGTCCGGAAAAAAGATAGATAGTGATGCCGTCGGGATCGAATTCCTCGCACTTTCTAGCCAAGGCGAGGGTGGATTCTTGGGCAATTTGCCAACGGGTTTTCTCGCTGGGTTTATCAGCAGTGGACATACTGCCACTTTTGTCAATAATCAGAGTATAATCTCTGTTTTCTACCATAGGGGCTATACCTCCAAGCAATTTGCGCTCGTCCTAGTCTAATAATTATTAAACTCTAGGATGGAAACTCTACCTCGATCGACTAGGGTTTTTTAACTATTGGGGGAAGGAGACAGCGTAATCAACAGCAGAAACTATCGCCAGAAAACCAGTCGGGCTAAAATGAAAAAAGTATGAAAATTATTTCTTAACCTGATACTGTTAAATTAGCCGATGAGTGATAGTAAATCGATCGCCTCAACCGAGAAAAAGCCAGATCATCCACCTTCTTGGAGTTTTTGGACGGTGTTTAGTTCCACCTTCCTAACCATATTTTTTGCTGAAATCGGCGATAAAACTCAATTAGCCACCCTTTTGATCAGCGCCGAATCCCAATCCCCCTGGGTGGTTTTTGCTGGGGCAGCCAGCGCTTTAATCGCTACCAGTCTCCTCGGTGTCCTGATCGGTTATTGGATTGCGCGTCGTCTTTCCCCCAAAACCTTAGATATCGGTGTCGCTATTCTTCTCCTTTTGATCACTGGTTTACTCATCGGCGATATTCTCTAAGCAATCAGTGATCAGTGTGACTGTTTACTGTTTACTGTTCACTGTTCACTGAAAAAAGCTTCCCATCTCCCCAGAATTTATGAATTGGCAATTATTCGGACTGACATTTATCACGGTTTTTTTGGCAGAAATAGGCGATAAAAGTCAATTAGTAGCGATCGCTCTCGGTGGCAGTTCCAAATCACCCAAAGCTGTCTTTTTTGGCTCAATTACCGCCTTAATCTGCACCAGTTTCTTAGGAGTCCTGGCGGGGGGCAGTATGGCGCAGTTATTCCCCGCTAAGATATTAAAAGCGATAGCGGCCATTGGTTTTGCGCTGCTTGCTGTCCGGCTGCTTTGGCCAGATTCAGATTGATAATTGGGTTGGGCTGAATATTACTGGAAGCCTTACTAGAAAACGGTTTTCGCACTTTTTCCAGGCACGCGAGGCCATTCTGTTATTATAAACCTCTGGCCTAATTAATTTTTGAGGGTTCAAAAACGTCAAAAATAAGGATTAAATCGCATAAAATCTGTAAATAGATCATTTAATTGATTATTATTCATTCTTAATTCTCCTGACTACTGACTACTGGCTACTGGCTCCTAACCCTAACAACAATTTTTGATTTTTACAAGAGGTCTTATGACTTCCCCAACCGACGACCGGCGACCGACTCCTGATAGCTAAAAAACTGAGGCAAATTCCAGAAAAATCATTAATTTTTTGGAAAAAAGTAGCGAAAATTACAAAAAATATCCAAAAAGTAGCGAAAATCACAAAAAATCTGCTAACCTAGCCGTAATATCACACAGATATTTGTAGAAAGATTCCCGAAAATCTCCTCAGCAAAAACATCCGTGTGAAGTAGCTAATATTGTCAGCGAGGTTAGTTCAAGATCATCATGTCAAATTTAGGACGACGTAAATTTCTCCTGTACGGTTCTGCCACTTTGGGAACCAGTATTCTGTTAAAAGCTTGTGGTGGACAAAACCAAACCCCCACGGCTAGTCCTAGCCCAGCTGCTAGTCCCGCCCCGGCTTCTGGAGAGACGATTAAGGTGGGTATTCTGCACTCCCTCAGTGGCACCATGGCCATCAGTGAAACCAGCGTAGTTGATGCGGAAAAACTGGCGATCGAGGAAATCAATGCCGCCGGTGGTGTTCTTGGTAAACAGATCGAGGCAGTGGTGGAAGATGGCGCTTCCGATTGGCCAACTTTTACCGAAAAAGCCACCAAACTGATCGATCAGGACAAAGTTTTGACCGTCTTCGGTTGTTGGACTTCCGCCAGTCGTCAGGCGGTTTTGCCCGTGTTTGAATCCAGAAACCATATGCTCTGGTATCCCGTCCAGTACGAGGGTCAAGAGTGTTCTAGAAATATCTTCTACACTGGCGCTGCCCCCAACCAGCAGATCGAGCCGGCAGTGACTTGGTTGCTGGAAAACAAAGGGAAAAAATTCTTCCTTGTCGGTTCCGACTACGTTTTCCCCCGCACTGCCAACACGATCATTAAAGAGCAGTTAAAGGCGAAAGGTGGCGAAACCGTAGGCGAAGACTATCTACCCCTAGGTAACACGGAAGTTACCCCGATTATTACCAAAATTAAGCAAGCTTTACCCGATGGCGGCGTTATTTTCAACACCCTCAACGGTGACAGTAACGTGGCTTTCTTTAAACAACTGCAAGCGGCCGGTTTAACTCCCGATAAATATCCGGTCATGTCGGTGAGTGTTGCTGAGGAAGAAGTTAAACAGATTGGTAAGGAATATCTCCTCGGTCAATACGCTTGTTGGAACTATTTCCAAACCGTAGATACCCCCGCTAACAAGAAATTTGTTGCGGCTTTTCGAGCTAAATATGGTGAGGATCGCGTGACCAATGATCCGATGGAAGCGGCCTATATTATGGTCTATCTCTGGAAGCAAGCGGTGGAACAAGCGGGAACCGCCGATGATCTGGACAAAGTTCGCGCCGCCGCCATCGGACAAAAATTCGATGCTCCCGAAGGACCGGTGCAAATGTTCCCCAATCATCATATCTCCAAAACCGTCCGGGTTGGTCAGGTGAGAGATGATGGTCTATTTGACATCATTTGGTCAACTCCGGGACCTGTGGATCCGCAACCATGGAACCAATTTGTCCCCGAAACTAAGGGCTTTGCCTGTGACTGGACGGATCCGGCTAAGGGCGGTAAATTCAAAATGGAAAAATCCTAGTTTTAGGAATTTTTCCAGACAATAACGAGGGTTAGGTGGACATTACTGTTCACCCCTCTTTTTAAACCTTAAAAATGCACGGGAATAAGGAAAAGTGTCAGCATTATTAGAAGGATTATTTAATGGTATTAGCATCGGTTCTGTGCTATTGCTGGCAGCTTTAGGACTAGCGATTGTCTTTGGACTGATGGGGGTGATTAATCTCGCTCACGGTGAGTTAATGATGTTAGGGGCCTACAGTACTTTTGTGGTGCAAAATGTCTTTAAGGGTTTCGGTTCTCCCTTCTTTGATACTTATGTTTTATTCGCCCTACCGATCGCTTTTTTAGTGTCGGGATTGGCGGGATTATTATTAGAAAGGGGGGTGATTAGGTTCCTCTACGGCAGACCCCTAGAAACGCTGCTGGCCACTTGGGGAGTCAGCTTAATTCTGCAGCAATTTGTCAGAAGTGTCAACGGCTTATTAGTAATTAGTTTAATAGTTTTCTGTCTCTTATTTTTTGGGGCAATGAAGGTGTTAAGTCGTCGCCTAGATTGGGAGAGAATTCGCAGTTTAGCTATCGGTATCACCCTCCCTTTATCCCTAGCTATCGCTGGATTATTAGGCTATCTTTTATCTTTTAATTCCGTTCTTGCTAAACCCTGGTTTAGTGCCAGAAACGTCGATGTCACCGCTCCTGTTTGGTTACGGGGAGGTTTACCTTTACTGGGTTTTCAAATGCCCTACACCCGTATATTTATTATCATTTTAACTGCCCTTTGTTTGTTAGGAACCTATTGGTTTTTGAATAAATCTTCTTGGGGTTTACGCATTCGTGCCGTCACCCAAAATCGCCAGATGAGTGCCTGTTTAGGCATTCCCACCAATCAAGTGGATGCTTTGACTTTTGCCCTCGGTTCGGGATTAGCTGGAGTTGCTGGTTGTGCGATTAGTTTCTTGGGTTCCGTCGGTCCAAATGTGGGACAAAATTATATCGTTGATACCTTTATGGTAGTGGTCGTGGGAGGAGTGGGTAATCTACTAGGAACTATTATTGCGGCCATGGCCATCGGTGTGGCTAATTATTTAATTGGTTCGGGAACTTTTGCTCTGATTTTTGGTTCCGTAGAAGCACTAAAACCCCTAACGGATTTCTTCACCTTTTTCTCCACCACTAGCATGGCAAAAGTGATGATTTTTGCTTTAATTATTGCTTTCTTGCAATTCAAACCTGCGGGAATTTTTCCTCCTAAAGGACGTACTGCCGAGTTATAGATTATGATTACCGAAACCATCACTAGAAACGAATCCCGACAACGGGAAAAGAAAAAGTTAATCACGGAAATCGCTGTTATTGTTGGATTGGTGGTCATCTTTGCGGTGTTGCTGCCCTTAGCTTTGTCGGCCTTCCGCTTGCGTTTATTGGGGCGATTTCTTTCCTTCGCTATTGTCGCTTTGGGGATAGATTTAATCTGGGGTTATACGGGTTTATTAAGTCTTGGTCATGGTATCTTTTTCGCCCTCGGTGGTTACGCTTTGGCCATGTACCTAAATCTTCAGTTACCCCCCGGACAAATGCCCGAATTTTTTACTCTCTACGGGGTGACAGAATTACCTTTTATTTGGCAACCTTTTTATTCCCTACCTTTGACAATTCTAGCCCTAATTATTGTACCAGCGATCGTGGCGGGATTGTTAGGTTATTTAATCTTCCGCAATCGCATTAAAGGGGTTTATTTTTCGATTTTGACCCAAGCGGCTTTACTGGTATTTTTTAACTTTTTTAACGGTCAACAGAAGTTAATCAACGGCACTAATGGCTTAAAAACTGATACCCAAACAATTTTTGGATTGCTGGTGGGTTCCGATGCTGTTCAAGTGGCCTTTTATTTACTCACAATTGTCTGTTTACTGGCTATTTATCTCCTCTGTCGTTGGTTAACTACCGGCAGATTTGGGCGCTTGTTAGTCGCCATTCGCGATGATGAGGTGCGGGTTCGTTTTTCCGGTTATGATCCTACTTGGTTTAAGGTGCTAGTTTTTGCCATTTCTGGGGCAATTGCTGGTGTTGCTGGCGCGCTTTACACCGTGCAAACGGGAATTATCACTCCTAACTCTATGGATGTGGCTTTTTCCATTGAAATGGTGATTTGGGTGGCTGTGGGAGGACGTGCTACCCTTGTGGGGGCAGTTATCGGTACTTTATTAGTACGCATGGCCCAAACTTTTTTAAGCGAACAATTTCCGGAAGTCTGGGTATTTTTCCAAGGGTCCCTATTCCTAATTGTGGTGACAGTGCTTCCCGATGGTATTCTCGGTGGTATTAAACGTTTGCTGACTCATTTTGGTTTCCGCAAAACTTTAATTACCTATCCTAGTATTGAGGAAGATCCAGAAGTGCAACTGGAAAAAGAAGAATTAGAGCATAAGTGATCTTAGCTATCAGTTATCAGTTATCAGATGTGAGTTTTCAGTTCACTGATTACTGTTTACTGTTTACTGTTCACTGTTCACTGAAAATACTTCCCTATTCCCTCTTAGAAGTTATGACTGGAAAAATCTTAGAAATCGAGAATCTTACCGTTAGTTTTGGGGGTTTTAAAGCTCTCAATAATCTTAATTTCAGTATGGATACGGGAGAATTACGGGTGATTATCGGTCCCAATGGTGCGGGAAAAACCACTTTTTTAGATGTGATTACGGGGAAAGTGCAACCAACCATCGGACGGGTATTATTTAAAGGTCGAGATCTCCGCAAAATTCCCGAATTTGCGATCGCTCGTTTAGGGATTGGTCGCAAATTCCAAACTCCCAGGGTATATTTAAATCTAACTGTCCGAGAAAATCTCGATTTAGTTAGTAATCGCAATAAAAATGTTTTCTCGACTCTTTTCGGTCGTCCTCCTCTAGAAGATAGCAGAAAAGTTATTGGTTTATTGGAAACTATCGGGTTAACTGCTAAAGCTGATTTATCCGCTTCTTTACTTTCCCACGGGGAAAAACAACGCTTAGAAATAGGCCAATTAGTGGCCCAGTCACCAGATTTACTGCTAGTAGATGAACCCGTGGCAGGATTAACCGATGAGGAAACGGAAAACGTGGGTAATTTGTTATTAAATCTAGCGGAAAGTCATTCGATTATTGTCATTGAACACGATATGGAATTCGTCCGGCAAATTGCCCGCAAAGTTACGGTTTTACACCAAGGAACCGTTCTCTGTGAGGGGAATATGGAGCAAATTCAAAATGATCCGAAAGTTATTGAAGTTTATCTAGGTTCCTCGGAAGAATAAAAATTCAAATGATTAAAATTAGTTAAAAAGGATTGACAATGTTACACATATCTGATCTGAATGTTTACTACGGAGAAAGTCATATTTTAAGAGATGTGGATCTTAACATTAATGCGGGAGAAATGGTCTGTTTAATCGGACGTAATGGCGTGGGTAAAACTACCCTCTTAAAAACCCTAATGGGTATCTTAAAACCGCGAGCGGGAGTAATTAATTATGAGCAACAAAACCTCATTAATAAAACCTCAGATCAAAGAGCTAGATTAGGGCTGGGTTATGTGCCGCAGGGTAGGGATATTATTCCCCGTTTAACGGTAAAAGAGAATTTAACTCTCGGTTTAGAAGCTTTACCGACAAAAAGAAAAAATGCCACAATTCCCGAAGAAATCTTTGATTTATTTCCCGATTTAAAAACCATGTTATCGCGGATGGGAGGGGATTTAAGCGGGGGACAACAACAGCAATTAGCCATCGCTCGCGCCTTAGTGGGGGAACCAAAATTATTGATTTTAGATGAACCCACGGAAGGAATTCAACCGTCAATTATTCTCGAAATTGAAGCGGCGGTGCGGCGTATTGTTGCCAGTAAAGGAATCGCCGTTTTATTAGTAGAACAACACCTGCATTTTGTCCGTCAAGCTGATCGATATTACGCCATGCAGAAAGGGGGAATTGTTGCTTCTGGTTTCACGAGCGAATTAAGTCAAGAAGTCATTCAGCGATTTTTGGCGGTTTAAACTTAACTTTTTCCTTGATATATGACTCAAATAGTCGTAATTGGTGGCGGGGCAGCGGGATTTTTTGGCGCAATTAAAGCGGCAGAATCTAACCCAAAAGCTGGCGTTACTATCCTAGAAGCGGCAAAAGAACCTCTGGCGAAAGTGCGGATTTCGGGAGGGGGACGCTGTAATGTCACCCATCATTGTTTTGATGTTTCCCAATTGGTTAATTATTATCCTCGCGGTGGCAAAGCACTACGGGGAGCTTTTAGTCGGTTTCAACCCCAAGATACTATTAAATGGTTTGAATTGCGGGGGGTAAAACTCAAAACAGAAGTGGATGGGCGAATGTTTCCCAGCACCGATAATTCTGAAACTATTGTTAATTGTCTGCGGGAAAGTGCGACTTTTGCTGGGATTAATTTAAGGCTAAATTCCCCAGTTAAATCGGTAAAAAAACAGGAAGAAAGTTTTTTAATTGAATTAAAAAGAGATGAGCAAATTAGGGCAGATAAGCTTTTAATTGCTACGGGAAGTAGTCCTTTTGGTTATCTCACCGCTCAAGATTTAGGTCATTCTCTAGTCTCTCCTGTCCCTTCTTTATTTACCTTTCAAATTGCCGATCCTCGTCTGCAAGATTTGTTAGGGGTTACTGTGGATAAAGTGCGAGTTCGTCTTGGGGGAAGTAAATTAGAACAAATTGGACCTTTATTAATTACCCATTGGGGAGTTAGTGGACCAGCTATTTTAAAACTTTCTGCTTGGGGGGCGCGGGTACTTCACGAGCATCATTATCGAATGCCTTTAATCATTAATTGGTTAGGGGATTATCATCCTGAAAAATTGCGAGAAATTATCTTACAAACTAAAAGTGAATATCCCAAAAGAAAACTTTTTAATTATTGTCCCTTTGAGCAGTTACCTAAGCGTATTTGGCAGAGTTTATTAAGTTACTTGACTGTTAACTCGGAAACTCCCTGGGCCGAATTATCTAAAAATACTCTCAATCGATTGATGATTGAATTACAGCAAGGGGAATATCAAATCAAAGGAAAAGGGGTGTTTAAGGAGGAATTTGTCACCGCTGGGGGAGTGAATCTTCAGGAAGTGGATTTTAAAACTATGGAAAGTAAAATCTGTCCGGGGTTATATTTTGCCGGGGAGGTATTAGATATCGATGCAGTTACGGGGGGATTTAATTTTCAAAGCGCTTGGACCACCGGTTATCTTGCTGGACAAGCTATGGGCAATAGAAGGGTTTAGGGAGTGCTGGAGAGGGGGAAGTGGGGAAGTGGGGAACCTTTTTTCAGTAAACAGTAAACAGTGAACTGAAAACTCACATCTGATAACTGATAACTGATAACCCCACCAACAAACTTTTTGCCGCAAACCCTAGTTGATAACCGATTCCTTGATGTTGCTGGCTCTTCGTTACTTGGTATGGTTCGATAGGGGGGCATAAATCGACTAAATCCTTATCTGGCAAAGGATTTAATTGATTAGTTCGCTCTAGATCGAAAATAATTGACAAAAATCGCTAAATGCCTTTCTATATAGGGGTTCCATCCCTTATAACCCCCGTTCATTGCATAACACAAACCGAAGAGCCATGTTGCTATTCCCAAATTGGACCGGCTGCAATGATTTCTTGGGAGGCAGTGGTAAATTGACGGAAATTTTCCACAAAACGATGGGCCAATTCTCGGGCCTGTAGGTCGTAGGATTCGCCATCTTGCCATGCTTGTCGCGGGTCGAGGATTTTTTTGGGAACTCCGGGGACAATTTCGGGGACGAGAACCTGAAAGATGGGATGAGGATGGAAAACCACTTCCTCTAAATCGCCATTTAAAGCGGCGGAAACCATAGCGCGGGTGTGTTTGATCGAGATGCGATCGCCGACTCCGTAGGGACCGCCGGACCAACCAGTATTAATCAGATAAACGGAGGTTTCGGGGTGTTCTTCTAAACGTTCCCCTAACATTTGGGCATAGACGAGGGGTGAGAGAGGGAAGAAACATTGACCGAAACAACTGGAAAAGGTCACCTGTGGGGCGGTGATTCCCCGTTCCGTTCCCGCTAATTTGCTAGTATAACCGGAGAGGAAATGATACATCGCCTGGTTCGTGGTTAATTTGGCGATTGGTGGCAGTACCCCAAAAGCATCGGCAGTTAAAAAGATAATAGTTTTTGGATGGGTCCCCATGCCAGATACGGCACAATTAGGGATATAACGCAGGGGATAGGCGGCGCGGGTGTTTTCGGTCAAACGTCCATCATCATAGTCGGGAAGGCGATTATCGGGGGAAAGGATCACGTTTTCGAGAATAGTGCCAAATTGAATCGCCGCCCAGATTTGGGGTTCGTATTCGGCACTTAAACGGATGGTTTTAGCATAACAACCGCCTTCAAAGTTAAAAATGCCGTCTTCTGACCAACCGTGTTCATCATCACCGATGAGGCTGCGTTTAGGATCGGCGGAAAGGGTGGTTTTACCCGTACCGGAGAGACCGAAAAAGAGGGCCGTATGACCGTGTTTATCCATGTTAGCGGCACCGTGCATCGGTAAAACCCCTTGTTTGGTCATCAGGTAGTTCATCATCGAGAAGACGGATTTTTTGATTTCGCCAGCGTAGCGAGTGCCACCGATGAGAACGATTTTTTTTGCCAGGTTGAGGACGATAAAGGCTTCGCTGTTCAGGTCGTCATCCTCGGGATCTCCCTGTAACCCCGGCAGGGCAATCACGGTAAAATCAGTTTCATGGGCGGCTAGTTCGATCGCACTGGGCCGGAGGAATAACTGATGGGCAAAGAGGTTATGATAGGCGATTTCGGTGACAACGCGCACGCCAAAGCGATAATTAGGATCGGCCCCGACATAACCATCGAAGATATATAGGTCTTTTCCCTGCACATAGGCGAGGACTTTGCGGTATAACTGCTGGAATTTTTCCTCGCTAATCGTTACGTTATGCTGATTCCAGTCGATTTCCTCTTCGCTAGTGGCTTCTTTGACAATGAATTTGTCCTTGGGGGAACGACCGGTATATTTACCCGTTTCCACCACTAAAGCCCCATTATCGGCTAAAACGCCCTCATGACGTTCGATCGCCTGTTCGACTAATTGCGGTACGGAAAGATTGCGATAAACGCGACCGAGATTTTTCATGCCTAGGTTTTCGAGGCCGTAGGTGGGATGAATTTGATTTTCTAATTCGTAGTGGAAATTGACATTCTCCATGCGATCGGACAAGGGACAAGAGATACTATCATTGGTCAGCGTGTGTAGAGTTAGCATCATCCCAATTCTCCTGATAATTTAGTTGTCGGTTTAGAGGTAAGTTCTAGGTCTCTGATTAGTGCAGTTATAGGAACTAGAAAACCCTCGTTCTCTGTCTTTTTCACTCCCAGACACCTAAGAAGCTATATTGATTAGTTGATCTGACGATGTTTCCCTGATTAATCTGGTCTCTCGCTGTCGGTAAAGCCAACTTTAGAGCGGAATTGAGGCTTATTTGCGTATTTACCCTTCATCTCCCAGTCAGGGTTTGTACCTTTTCTCTCTTGCCGATCTAACTGCTTTTTCTAGCTATTTTTAGTCTAGCTGTACAATAGGATGCAGACGATGTTTTTTTTACAAAAGTTAACAGCTAAACAAAATTGGTCAGCTAATCTAGCAGTTATCTTAATTGTCAGGTAGGAAGTCTCTGGTTTTGGGGAACGTCAGAACAATAGCTGGTTGTCTAGAGATGATGACAATGATCCTAAACGTGGTCAAATCGATTTCGCTGCTAATAAAAAAAAGTCGATTGACACAGAAACCAGTTAGGGTCCAAAATTGACTCTATTAGCCGTTGGCAAGCCTTAGAATTGATTGTGTAACAGGCTCATTAAGTCTAGCTCGATCTCGAAAAAAACAACTAATAATGATCATCGCAGGAGAAAGAAGCGGAGTCGGTAAAACGACGATTACTCTGGCAATCTTGGCCTATTTAATCAGTCGTGGCGATCAAGTGCAATCTTTTAAAGTCGGGCCCGATTATATCGATCCCATGTTCCATACTCATTTTACCGGTCGCCCCTGTCGCAATCTCGATCCGGTTTTAACTTCTGAAGACTATGTAAAAACCTGTTTTGCCCAACATTGTCAAAATGTCGATTATGCTCTGATTGAAGGGGTAATGGGGCTATTTGATGGTATTCAATTAAGCGATACTCAATTTCCCGATTATGCCAGTACCGCCCATATTGCCCGTATTTTAGGGCTTCCTCTGCTGTTAGTTATCGATTGTAGTCGTTTATCTACCTCTGTCGCCGCTATTGTCCGCGGTTATCAATCTTTAGACAAAAATCTCCATCTGGCCGGAGTTATCCTCAATCGGGTTGGTAGTGATCGCCACCTGCAATTACTGCAAACCGCCCTAGAATCTATCAATATGCCGATTGTCGGGGTTTTGCGTCGTCAAGATTCCCTGACAATTCCCGATCGCCATCTAGGATTAGTTCCTAGGGATGAACTAGGAGAAATCAGGGAACTGCAAGATCAACTGGCTTCTATTGCCCAAAACTGCTTTAATTGGGACATTCTCTTGCCTTTACTGACTATTTCTCCCCAAGAGAACCCGAAAAATCCCACAGGAGCAAATAAGCTTTTTCCCCCTATCCGTATCGGTATTGCCAGAGATAAGGCTTTTAACTTTTATTACCCCGATAATCTCGATATTTTAGCCAATTTAGGCGCAGAATTAATCTTTTGGAGTCCCCTGCAAGGAGCAAATTTGCCCGAAAACCTGCAAGGATTGTACTTTGGTGGCGGTTTTCCCGAAATCTTTGCCCCGGAATTAGCCGCTAACACCCCCGTCTTAACTCAGGTGAGAAAAGCGATCGCCTCTGGAATGCCCACCTACGCCGAATGTGGCGGATTAATGTATTTATGTAACAAAATAGTTGATTTTGAGCAAAAAAATCATTCTATGTTGCAAATAATCCCCCAATCTGCTATAATGTCGCCGAAGTTAACCCTAGGTTATCGTCAAGCCATCGCCAAACAGGAGACGATCCTGCTCAAAGCAGGTCAACCAGTGCGCGGCCATGAATTCCATCGCTCCCAATTAAGCGGGGTGAGCGACGCACCGATTTATCAACTGCAAGCATTCCCCAAAAGTGAGATCAATGGCGAAGGGTGGCAAGGTAAGAATCTGCACGCTTCCTATCTCCACCTGCATTTTGGGGCTAACCTCAGCCTGCCGAAAAAATTCTTAGCTGCTGGCCTTGATTTTTTCCGAACAGCTGCGTTAAGCTAGTTGCAGATAAATTTGATAATCAATCCGTTCAGGGATACAGGAGGTGATGTCGATGGTAGAAAGTAGTAAAAGCATGGGTCTCCTAATCGACAATAGCCGGCTGTGCGCCGGGGCTGTTCTCTAGACCCCCACGTCTAAACAAGATTTGGACTACCTGGAGTTCCTTCCGGCAGTCTGGTGTCGGTTCCGATGACCCGCTACACCGCCCTTACCGAGCAATTGGTAAGGGCGGATAGTTTTTCAGGGTTTCCCGTCATCTCTGCACTTTAACTCTACGGGCGCAAACTAACCCAGCGCCGCTTCTGGTTGGGGGACACCATTTTAACGCCTGTCACCGAGATAATATTATTGGCCAAATTGTCCGCCATCATGGGAATTAATCGATTTATATTATTTCTATAAGCTTTTATCCAGAATTCGGAGAGTTTCTCTCGCGCCTCCTCATTGACGTAGATAGTTTTATCTGGCGTAATCAATACCATTGCCACATCACCGGAGTTTTCCGTGACGGCAAAGACAAACTGATCACGGTCGGACTTGAGACCTTCGTACCAGTAGTCTATGTGTTCTTCCAATTCGTATTCATAGAGAGCGCGTTCCATCTTGCCATCTTCTAGCAAGGCTTTACGCAGTATATTGGCTATCTTTTTTTGTTTCATGGTTTTGTCTCTGTTTTTATCGGCGTTAAGTTTTGCCCATTAGACATCACTCCATATTAAGAGTGCCACTACATAAATCATCAATTAACCTGACGACAACTCAGTTCAGTCGTCGTTATCAAAATTACAGAACCTTGCCCGACTCGTCTAAATGAGGCTGTTATTTGAGCTTAAGTCTTCTCTCTGTAAGGATTTTAACCTACTTTAGTTTTTGTTTAAGTGCCGTTAGGAGCGACAGGGTGGCCACTTTGTCAACCGGTCAAGGGAAAAAAAATGAGATCGCATCTTTCCCTAAGCAATTAAATCGTGTATAATGGCAAAAGAATAGTAAGGCTATATGCGTGATCAAACTGTGTAGTCAACCTATAAGGTGTGAGGAAAAAACCATCATGTTAAGAATGTTCTGGAAATCATTGCTGGTTAGCCCAGCGATTTTAGGGGCTACCCTAGTAGCTTCCGCTAATGCTAGTAGCTTCGATCCCGTCAAATCTACCAGTGTTTCTACCGAATTTAACAATCTAGAAATCGCTCAAGTTCAGGACAACGGTGCAGGAACTGGCGAACTACTCAATCAGATCGAACAGTACGGTAATGAAGGTCAAGTTGCACCCGTACAGGGCAACACCATCGATCAAGTCACCAGCGTCAACCAACTGCGCGATGTTTCCCCCACCGCTTGGGCTTTCGAGGCTTTAAGAAGTTTAGTTGAACGCTATGGTTGTATTGTTGGTTATCCCGATCGCACCTTCCGCGGCGACCGAGCTTTAACCCGTTGGGAATTTGCGGCTGGTTTAAACGCTTGCTTAAACGTCATGGAACGTTTAATTCAAGATGGTGTCAACGTCCTCAAGGAAGACTTAGATGCCCTCAAGCGCTTGATGGATGAGTTCCAGGCCGAATTAGCGGCCTTGGGAGCTAGAGTTGATAACTTAGAAAGCCGGGTGTCTTTCCTCGAAAATAACCAATTCTCCACCACCACCAAATTAGCTGGGGAAGTTATTTTCGCTGTCACCGATACGGTCGGTGCCGGTAGCCCCGCCTCCCAAGCCGCCATGCAGTACCGCGCTCGTTTAGTTTTAAACACGAGCTTCACCGGTCAGGACGTGTTGAAAACTCGTTTAGCGGCGGGTAGTGCCACTCCCTTTGGATTTGATTACAAATCGACCACCACACTACAAAATGGTGATCCCGCTTCCGTCAGATTCGATAATCTGCAAAGCCCCTCCCTTTATCAAACTTGGACTGCTGCGGGTAACGGTAGCGATGTGGTTCTCGACTGGTTGGCCTACTATACTCCCATTGACTTAGGTTATTTTGGTCGCTTCAATACCTACGTCGCCGCTTGGGGCGGTATTTGGAATGACTTCGTTCCCACCACTAACCCCTTCTTTGAAGACTTCGACGGTGGTAATGGTGCGCTATCTACCTTCGCTTCCGAAAACCCCATCTACCGTATCGGTGGTGGTTCTGGGGCTGGTGTTAGCCTACAGTTAGGCTTCCTCCAAAGCATTGTCGGCCCGACTTCTCTATCTTTGGGTTACTTAGCTGGTGGTGGCTCTAGCTCTGCGGCCAATCCTAACCCGGGTAATGGTCTCTTTAACGGAGATTACGCCGCTTTAGCACAGATTAACGCTAACCTCTTTAACTTCCTCAACGTCGGCTTCACCTACGTTAACGCTTACCAAGGTGCCGATACCGCCATCTTCGGTAACGGTGGTTCTCGTGGTGTGACGGGAACTTCCGCCGCTAACCTTTCCCAAACTCAGTTAAACACCCTGCTCAACGTCAATGGCAACCCTCCTGGAGACGTAACCCTACAGGATGAAGTCGGTTTCTTCAACTTCGGAGCCAAAGTATCCAATAGCTACGGTTTAACCGGTGCAGTGGATATTGGTTTCGCCAGCTTGAGTGCCTTCGGTTCCTACTCCACCGTGCGCTTACTCGGTCTCGGTGATGCGGAAGTGTGGACTTACGGTGCTGGTATTGCCTTCCCCGACTTAGGTAAAGAAGGAAATATCTTAGGTCTGTTTGCTGGTGCGCAGCCCTACATCGGTCACTTAAGCTTCCGAGAAATGGGATTACGGGTATCTAACATCGTTCCCTACCACGTTGAATTGTTCTACAAGTACCAAGTCACCGACAATATTTCTATCACCCCCGGTGTCATCTGGATTTCTGCACCTGAACAGTTCAAAGGCACTGGTAACGAGTGGATTGGCACCCTTCGCGGTACCTTCACCTTCTAGGATTTCCTAAATTAAACCCGAAACCCCACCCATGGTGGGGTTTTGTTTTAGGCAAATAAGAGACTTCCAGAGAATAAAATACCCAACAAAAAAATAGAATAGAAAAGTGTTTTTTTGAAAAAGTAATTATTTTTGTCTAGGAAAACAAAGAGTCTTCCATTACAACCTATTTTTCCGAAAAAATAGGCAGCATAAACTTTTATACTTCCGAGCTTTTTCGAGTATAAAAAGGACAAGTTAAAGAATCAAAGACAGTTTTTAGCCAACCATCTTAGTTAAATACAAACCAGGTCTTATCATAATAGATATCAATAAACCATTGGCCCAAATTGGGAAAGTCTTGATTCGTTAATTCTGGGAGACGTTCGATTTTTTCTTCAATTTTTTCCCTGGCTTTTTTAGCAAGCTTTACTCCTTTTTGTAAATTTCAGTAATCAACTTAACAATCGGGTGTTTTCCTTTTCAAGTCATAGTTTGGGCGAATTTCAAGGCTGTTTCGATTTCATCTAAAATACTCCCATTCCAATGGTTTTCTAGCCCAATTCTAAGACTGTTTGTGCCATCAATCTTCTTTTAGTTGCATCTTTTAATTGAAGTGCAGTTTCACTGAGCAATTGCTTGAGGGAATCAGTTAATTCCATATACACTTAAAAGGAAAAACTTGATTAATAATGTACAGGATTAATTCTACTACAAAATCGGGAAGGAGGGGGCAATCATCGACCCCTCCCTCTCACACTCCGAGAATGAATAGTTTATTTTTTGGAAGTCCCTTAACTGGTTACTTTTGACTTGATTGCGGGCCGATTTGGGGCAAATGCAAAGCCGGATCCTGCGCTGTCCAACCGACGGGAGTATCTAAGCGCACCTCAAAATGAAGATGGGGGGGAATAATATCCGGTTGTCCCGTGGTGCCAACCGCACCGATAACGTCTCCTGCTCGTACCCGTTGGTCAATTCTCACTGTAACCCTGCTTAAATGGGCATAACGGGTCTGCCGGCGACCTAAATGATTAATTACTACCAAATTACCATAGGCCCCTTCCTGACCCACATAAATCACTAGACCATCTTCGGCGGCTAGAACGGGTGTACCAACATCTGTGAGAAGATCAACACCACTATGAAAGAGATTTTTCTGTTCCGTGGGGCTTTTTTGCCAACCGTAGGCTAATCCGACAGTGCTGGCCAAGGGTAAGGGATAAGAACTTAATCCAGTATAATCCGATCGCTTGCCGGCGGCGGACCAATTGCTGCCGGGGATAAAAACTATTGTCGGCCGGCGACCACAACCGTTAAGCTCAAAGAGTATATCGGCACGAATACCATAGGCTGCTTCTAAATCTCGCCAAGTGGAACCCTTGGGTGCTTCGATGCGAATGCCGTTCATCGGGGGAATGAAGATTTCTTTACCCACGGGGGCCGAACCATTTTTAAGAATAGTCGGATTGAGTTTAATTATCGTTGCGGGGATGAGAGCGTATTTTTCGGCGATGGAGGCGATCGTTTCTCCCGCTTGGATTTTATGGCGTTGTAACCTTGATAAAATCGGCAGGGGACAAACATTATCGGATCCTTGGGCAAAAATTAATTTTTGATTTAAGCCCAAAAAACCTAGACAAAAAAACAAAATTGTGCCAGTCAAACTTAGCCAACTTTTCTCACTTCTGATTCTCCGACCCATGACCATAAAAAAAGCGATTTCTTAATTACAAAACCCGGAGAATACTAGGAATACTGTCAATAGCTTCTAAAGACTCTATTGCCGCTAAAGCGTTGCGGAAATTGCCCTCGCGTACATCGTGGGTGACAACGACAATTTCGGCTAAATCACCCCTAATCCCAATTTGTACCACGGATTCTAGACTAACCCCATGGTTGCCGAAAGCCATACCTAAATGACCGATTACCCCCGGCACATCGCGACAGAGAAAACGAGCATAAAAACGGGTCGATAAATCCTCCATGGGGGCGATTTGACAATAATGCTGGTGAACACAGCTTAAAAGCGGGTCAAGTTCCTTGGTTTTGCCACTACTTTTTAAAATTCCGACGATATTCATCACATCCGATACTACTGCACTGGCCGTCGGTCCGCCACCAGCACCCGGTCCATAAAACATCACTTGTCCCAAGGGTTCCCCCTCGACCAGAATAGCGTTATAGACTCCGTTAGCATTAGCGAGGGGATGGATTTTCGGTACTAGGGTTGGATGAACCCGCAGCTCTAGAGTATCGGAATCCTCTTTAACCGTATCTTTTGCGATCGCTAATAACTTAATCACAAATCCCAGTCTATCAGCATAGGCGATATCGACGGCGCTAACTTGCCGGATACCTTCACAGTAAACATCTTCCCGTTTTACCCGACCTCCAAAACCCAGAGAGGCTAAAATGGCGATTTTATCGGCCGCGTCGAATCCATCCACGTCCGCAGTGGGATCAGCTTCTGCATAGCCTAATTCCTGAGCTTTGGCCAGAACTTCGCTAAAATCTGCCCCTTTTTGGCTCATTTCCGTGAGAATATAGTTAGTTGTGCCGTTGACAATTCCCATGATGCTGCTGATGCGATTAGCGCCGAGGGATTGTTTTAAGGGTTTAATGACGGGAATTCCACCACCCACGGCCGCTTCTAGGAGGACATAAACCCCCTTTTCGTTGGCCTTGGCGTAGATTTCATCGCCAAAACGGGCAATAACCGCTTTATTTGCCGTAACAACGTGCTTTCCCGATGCGATTGCCTTGAGAATTAAAGAGCGTGCTGGTTCCAAACCCCCCAATAATTCGACAATAATATCAATTTCGGGGTCAGTAACGATCGATTCTAGGTCAGTGGTCAACAGCTGGGGAGAAAGCTCGATTTCTCTCGGTTTATCTAGGGATCTAACTCCCACTCGTCCAATGGTAATCTCTTTGAGTACGGGATGACGACCAAAAGGATCGAGGAGGATTTTCGCTGTTCCCGTCCCCACAACCCCGAAACCGAGTAAACCAATCTTAAAGGTCACGCTTTTATCTCCTGCTAGTCCGACGCAAAAAATACTAATAGTTAAGCCATCGCCATGGTCGATTCTATCATTACAAGGTCTTTGTCTGTGGGGTTTTCTTTTGCTTTCCTGACACCACTAACACAACTCAAATGGTGGGAGTTAGCCAATTTTCAGCCCGCGAATCGCATAATCTAATAATTCGATAGGATGAATAACGGGTGTATCTTTTCCCTGTAATTGTAGATGTTTTTTAATTTGTAGGGAACAACCCGGATTAGGAGAAGCAATCACCGCAGCCCCAGTATTTAATAAATTGCGTACTTTCTGCTGACCTAATTCATCGGCAGTATCTGGCTGTAGCATATTATAAACTCCGGCACTACCACAACACAGGGCTGCATCGATAGGTTCTTTTAAGTTAATATTGGGGATTTTTTGCAATAATTGCCGTGGCTGCACCGAGATTTTTTGTCCGTGTAAAAGATGACAGGCATCTTGATAAACTAGGGTTAATTCTGTCTCGGTAATCGGGGATAAATCAGCAGTTAATCCCACTGCTGCCAAAAATTCTTGAGCATCGCGTACTTTAGCCACAAACTCCTTAGCCTTATCTTTATATTCAGGATCGTCGGCTAAAATATGATGATATTCCTTGAGAGTATGACCACAACCTGCCGCATTGATAATAATATAATCAACCTCGGTTTCTGCGAAACTATCGATCATTTGTCTGGCTAAACTTTGCGCTTGTTTTTCCTGTCCTTGGTGTGCGTGTAAAGCGGCACAACAACCCTGGGTTTTTGGGATAACCACTTCACAACCATTAGCAGTTAAAACCCGCACTGTCGCTTCATTTACCGGTGAGAAAAAGAGGCGCTGCACACAACCTAAAACTACTCCCACCCGATAGCGTTTTTCAGTTTGGGAGGGAATAACATCGGCATAGTTTTTAAACAGAGAGGTTAGGGTAATTTTTGGTAAAATTGATTCCATGGCCGCTAGACGGGGAAAGAGCATTTTTAAGATACCCGATTTTCTGACTAGGGTTTGTAATCCCAGGGTTTGATATAACCAGAGGAAAGGTAAAAATAATTTGAGACGGACGGGATAGGGAAAGAGATTAAAAATCAGAAAACGAATAATTTTATCTTTAAAACTGCGGGGTTGATTGCGTTCCACCTGCGGACGAACTGCGGCGATTAATTGATCGTATTGTACCCCCGATGGACAGGTACTAACACAGGCTAAACAGCCTAAACAAGTATCAAAATGTTGGCTAGTGGTTTCGTCTAAAACTGCTTCCCCTTTATTGATGGCATTCATCAGATAAATTCTGCCCCGGGGGGAGTCCATTTCCTTGCCAATGACTCGATAACTGGGACAGGTAGATAGACAAAAACCACAGTGAACACAACTATCGATTAATTCTTGAGCGGGGGGATTCTTGGGGTCAAATCCTTGATTTTTTTGGTCGATTAATTCTTGAAAGTTAAGGGAATGTTCGGAGGTTTGCATAATTTTTAATTAGATTTTGTTAAGAAAGCGTTCAGGACTAAAAATACCGTGAGGATCGAATTTAGTTTTCAGGGTTTTCATCATAGTAATCGCGTTACCTGTATAACCCCAAGGTTCAATTTTTTCTTTTAGGGATGGAGGTGCGGTTAACACAGTTAAATAACCCTGATTGGCACTGCATAAAGAGCGAATTTTGTCAAGATTTTCCTCCGATTTTAAGATAACTTTACCCACGCCGCTACTAATATTAATCGAGGCTAGTCCGTTAATTTGGTCGATAACTAGAGCTAAACTGCTGGGTAATAATCCTATTTTGCCGAAAAAATTGCCCTCTTGGTCATAATTATCGAGTGTTTTTCGGTATCTTTGCCATAGAGAAACTTCTGCCTCATCCCGATAATAATTGGTCTGACAATCTAACTGTTGTCCTAAATAACTCACCTGTTGCGATTGTTTGCTAATACTTTCGGGAATGCTTTGAAAACGCAGCAGTAAAGCGACTTTTTGCTCTAATCCTAGTGCTTGCGTCATCCCTGGGTTTAAACATTCAGCCACGGTGGGAGTTAAGGACGATTGCCGAATAACTTGACTCAATTTGCTAATATTTTCGCTATTTCCAGTGATGATCAGGGTTTCTGAGTTAGCAGTTTCGGGATAGAGTCGCAGGGTAATTTGATCGATAATCCCTAAAGTGCCGTAGGAACCCGTAAATAGCTTCATCATGTCGTATCCCGCCACATTTTTGACCACACGCCCTCCCGCTTTAGCAATCTCCCCATCGTGACGGATAAAGGAGAATCCTAGGATCAGATCCCGGACTCCACCGTATCTTTGTCGCCATGTTCCCGCGTCGGCCGTGGCCATAATACCGCCAATCGTGGCATTATGGGCGAAACTGGGATCAAGAGGAATAAATTGACCGCTAGGAGCTAAAAAAGCCTGTAAATCCGCTAGTTTAAGCCCAGATTCCACGGTTATAGTTAAATCTCCCCTAGCATGGTCAATAATCCGGTTGAGATTTTGGGTACTGACTAAAATATCGGGCGACTCGACTAACCCACCCCAATCTAATTTACTGCCTTGACCATAGGCCAGTAAAGACAGACGATTTTCGTTGGCAAAACGCACTAGAGAGGCTAAAGCGGCCGTATTAGCGGGATAGACTATAATTTCAGGACTTTTGCCCCTAATTGCCCTTGATAATCTTTCTTGTTCCTCTTTTGGCACTTGTGGCCAGGCAATAACCGTCGTGTCGGCGGGTAAAATAGAAGTTATCTGGGCAGCGATCGCAGTCATATTTGAGAAAAGAATTGAGGAGTGAGGAGTCAGGACTTACCGGCCGCTAATGGCGAAGAATGGGGTTAATGCTAGGGCTAATCAGTAATTTTGGGCCTCTATTAGTTAGATTACCTTAGTTTGCCTCTCCATCTCCGATGTCGGGCAATTCCAGCCATACTGAGGCACAAAGAAGCTAATAACTAACTGCTGAATTAGCCATACACTCGTGCCATAATGTTAGATTACCTCGATCAGTAAGCCAAGAAGTAATGAGTGTAAATTGGACGAATAGCCGCGCCAAGCGATTAAGTGCCTTACCCCCCTACGTTTTCGCCCGCTTGGATGAATTAAAAGCCTTAGCCCGCAAAGAAGGACTAGATTTAATCGATTTAGGTATGGGCAACCCGGACGGTCCTGCCCCGCGTCCAGTTATCGAAGCGGCCATTCAAGCTTTTGAAACCCCCCAATTTCACGGTTATCCCCCCTTTGAAGGAACCGCCAGTTTCCGAGAAGCGATCGCTAAATGGTATGATCGCTCTTATGGTGTGGAACTCAATCCCGATAACGAAGCTTTACCCCTGCTCGGTTCCAAAGAGGGCCTATCTCACCTGGCCCTAGCTTATGTTAACCCCGGGGATGTGGTCTTAGTTCCCAGTCCCGCCTATCCCGCCCATTTTCGCGGTCCTTTGATTGCTGGGGCGACGCTATACCCAATAATCTTAAAAGCGGAACAGGATTGGCTGATAGATATCGATTCTATCCCCGAAGATGTGGCTAAACATGCGAAAATCCTCTATTTTAACTATCCCAGTAACCCCACCGCCGCCGTTGCCCCCCTGGAATTTTTTGAAAAAATCGTTGCTTGGGCCCAGCACTATGAGATTATGCTCGTCCACGATCTCTGTTATGCTGAATTGAGTTTTGATGGTTATCAGCCCACCAGTTTATTAGAAATTCCGGGGGCAAAAGAGATTAGTGTCGAATTTCATACCCTCTCGAAAACCTATAATATGGCTGGGTGGCGCGTCGGTTTTGTCGTGGGCAATTCCGATATTATTCAAGGGTTGCGCACCCTGAAAACTAATCTCGATTATGGCATCTTTTCCGTCATCCAAAAAGCGGCCGAAACCGCCCTACAACTGCCCGATGAGTACGTCAAACAAGTACAGGAAAGATACCGGCAGCGACGAGATTTTTTAATCAAAGGTTTGGGGCAATTAGGTTGGGATATTCCCCCCTCTAAGGCGACAATGTATCTCTGGGTTCCCTGTAGCGTCGGTATGACTTCCACGGATTTTGCCCTCAGCGTCCTGCAAAAAACCGGTGTCGTCGTTACTCCAGGTAATGCTTTTGGAGAGGGAGGGGAAGGTTATGTGCGCGTCAGTTTAATCGCCGATATCCCGCGATTAGGGGAAGCTTTACAGCGCCTCGAAGATGCGGGAATTCGCTATCAGTAAGGAGAGTTTTTCCCCTTGATTTACCGGCCAAATCCCTCTAGGCGCTGACTAAAATTGCGATTATGATAGAATTTTATCGCGGTAGCTTGCCACTTCCATGACCTACAGCTTAAGAATTGCGGATATTCCCGTCAGTGAAAGACCGAGGGAACGTTTAATCAGTGTCGGGGCGAAAAACCTCAGCAACGCCGAATTATTAGCGATTTTACTGGCTACAGGTCAAGGTAAAGGCAAACTCTCGGCGGTAGGTTTAGGACAGCATATTCTCAATGAATTGAGTAAATATCGCCGGGATCCTTTGGACGTTTTGAGGGATATTCAGCCCCAAGAATTAACCGCTATTCATGGCATTGGACCGGCTAAGGCTACTACTATTC
Source organism: Microcystis sp. LEGE 00066 (assembly GCF_015207925.1). NCBI lineage: Bacteria > Bacillati > Cyanobacteriota > Cyanophyceae > Chroococcales > Microcystaceae > Microcystis > Microcystis sp. LEGE 00066. Next base: position 25,680 of record NZ_JADEVX010000037.1, read on the forward strand.
TAGCGGCGATCGAATTGGGAAAACGAGCTTTTCAACGACGACCGACGGAAAAAATGGTTATCGATAGTCCCGATACCGCTGCCGCTATCCTTGGCCACGAACTAATGTATCAGTCTCAGGAACGTTTCGCCGTTATTTTACTCGATGTCAAAAATCAGTTAATCGCACTCAAGGTGATTACTATCGGCACAGCCACGGAAACACTGGTACATCCACGAGAAATCTTTCGAGAAGTAGTGAAACAATCAGCTACTAAGTTAATTATCGCCCATAATCACCCCACCGGGTCACTTGTGCCTAGTCAAGACGATATTTTACTCACAGAACAATTATTACAGGGAGCTACCTATCTAGCCATTCCTCTCCTAGATCATTTGATCCTCGGTAATGGCAACTTCCAAAGTCTTCGCCAAATCACAGATCTTTGGGAAAAATATCCTCAAGAAGATTGACAGAAAAGACACTCGATCTTTGTAGTTTAATTTTTTAGCCGTTTCAATTGGGCGTTAATTTCCTCAAACATTATGCGATCGCTGTCAAGGATTGGGGAGAAAACCAAAAATTTTGGCCGCTCCTCCTAAAATAGCAACAACCAAAGCTATCAGAATCCAGCAATTCTCATTTTAAGGTTTCATGACATAAAAAGCCTTATAACAAGAGGGTTGTACAATTCTTAACAATTTTAGTGATCGCTGAAACGGCGCAAAATCGTTCTGAATTTATTTTTGCTGATCAGAATCCCCCGACTGGTAAATTCCCGATCAGCGACTCTTGCAGTTAACCCTTTAATTTCTGCGGTTAGTCGCTCATCTAAACCAGGACTTGATCTTTCTCCTTTGCAAGGATCGGGATCGTCTCTCGTGTATCTGTTTGAAACTATCATTCCCTTTGCTGAGGTGACAGCCGTACCAGAAAGGAGCAGTCCGCTCGCTTTGGGATTGCTATCCTTGGGATTTGTCACTGTCAGCGCCGTCTCTTTTCCATTACCCAAGGGCAGCACTAACCATCGAGCCGACAGCAATCTTGATCGAGGAGCGTACCTACTGTCCGCACTTCTTAACATTCAATTGATAATTTTTACTAATATATTGCTTACAACTCTTTGCCAGTAAGGATTATAGCCACAATGAAGGATTTTTGTCAGGGTGAAGAATTATAAATTTTTTTCTCAGAAAAAATCAATTATTGAAAATGTTCTCAATAGTAGTTTCTACAATGAAGGTTTTTCGTCAAAATATCTTGGGAAATGTAAAGATATGTAAAAGTATATGAAGAGGTGCGGAATGTCGGTGCTAAAAATCCCTGTTTTGTCAGGAAAAAATCGAGCAGCCACCCCGAAATAGTGGTAATAGTATTGAAGGAGTGGTCTTAAAAGTGATGATATGACTGACCAGAATGGCGTGTTAGTAGAAGAACAAAGCGAAGATATTACCCGTAAGATGAGTCAATTAGCCACCGAGTCGCCGAAAAATCAATTACAGATTCTGACACAATTAGCCGAGGCCGGAGAAGGTGGACTAACTGTGTTGAGAGATTTTTTATTAGCCAGGCGCCCGACTCCTGTTAATCTGGTGACAGGTAAGGCCTATCAATTGCTATACCAAGATAATAGCACTCAGAGCAAGGAATTTTTAGCTAATTATTTCCCCACGGGTATTGTTCCCTTAGACAGTGCTAAAGGTATCGATTATCGACTTTTACAGGAACTATTGGCTAAACAGGATTTTCAAACTGCCGATAGTCTCACCCGTCAAAAACTCTGTGAATTAGCAGGAGAAGGAGCAATACAGAGGAAATGGGTCTATTTTACGGAAGTGGAAGCTTTCCCCGGTGTGGATATTCAGACTATTGATTATCTTTGGTTAGTTCATTCGGAAGGGAAATTCGGTTGGTCGGTGCAGCGCAAATTATGGCTCGGTGTCGGTCAAGATTTCCCGAAACTCTGGCCGAAAATTGGCTGGAAAAATGGCAATAATTGGACGAAATACCCGCAGGAATTTATCTGGGATTTAAGCGCTCCCGTCGGCCATTTACCCCTGTTAAATCAACTGCGTGGGGTGAGAGTGGCTGCCTCTTTATTTTCCCATCCCGTCTGGAGTGAAAAATAGATTAGCGATAGTAAAAATCATAGTTTTTTAGGGCATTCAGTCGGGCTAAATTGAGACGATAATGATAACCTAGTCTTTTTTGGAGAGGTTGCCAAAAATCTTTTTTAATGGGAGGTTGATAACTGGCATCAAGATGATTGCTTTTGTTTTTGAGTATTAACCAAGCTTCACTGGTATCTACTGTCCACCCGACTTTTGCTGCCGCTAGTCCCATAATACTGCCTTCGCCACTGTGCATTCCTTTCATTTCTAAATAGAGTGCTATCTTCCCCCAAAAATGCAAAAACTCTTGCTCTTTCCCTCCATCTCTAGTGACTATAAATAAAGACTCTCCAATCCAATTTACTTGTTCACTCGGAATTCCTAGTTTTTCAGAAACCCTAATTAAATTAGGTAAATCTCGAGGACGATATTTTTTATTATGCTCAACCATACTTTGATGATAACCAACGATACCTGGAGTAAAATCAAGATTGTCCGGTAATGATTCTATTAGTCTTGTATCCGCATCGACAAAAATAGCTGTCGGAAATAACTTTAAACTTTTTTCTAGAACAAAGCGTTTATCATTATAACAATGTAAAATCCCTTTTTGAGTATGTTTAAAAGCGATAACATTGGGACTATTATCAAAATACTGAGGCGCATCAGTTCCCACCACTAGACTGCCCCCAGGGGCGTATTTTTTTAAATCTTCAGCCAGAGTTTTAGTTAATTTTTGATACTTTTCTCTTAGGGCTAAAGTGCAAAAACAATAATTTGCTGTCGGTTCGGAAGAATTGCTCATAGATTAGTAATATCTGGAATTTTTGCCCTCAGTATATCAGCTTTCTACATTTTCGGGACAATTTCCTCTAAGGCCGCTTCTAGATTAGGATAACGATAGTCAAAACCGATCGCTTGGGTGGCTTTTGGCAGCACTTCTTGACCTTCTAAGACGATTTTTGCTCCTTCTCCCAAGAGAATTTCGAGGGCAAAATCCGGCACTGGCAACCAAGAAGGACGCTTCATTACTTCCCCTAATATCTGACAGAATTCTTTCATGCGGACGGGATTGGGTGCAGTAGCATTGAACGTGCCGCTAATTTCTGGGCGATCTAGACAATAGATAATTAAATTAATTAAATCATCCCGATGAATCCAAGAAAACCACTGACGACCGCTGCCAATCGGTCCGCCGGCAAAAAGTTTGAAGGGTGGGATCATTTTCCCTAAAGCACCCCCATTGCCTAAAACAATACCCGTGCGAAGAATGACTAAACGAGTGCCGTAATCTTTCACTTTTTGGGCTGCTGTTTCCCACTTTTTACAGACATCCGCCAGAAAATCGCCACCGGGAGGACTATTTTCGTCAAAACTAGCGGTTTCACTGGTTCCATAGTAACCGATCGCCGAGGAGTTAATTAAAACTTTCGGTTTCTGGGCGGCAAGTGCGGTCGCAACGCGCTCGCTACGCGAGATCGCCTCGACAATTTTCTCGGTGCCGATTTGCCGACTAGCGACGATCGCCTGTTTTACTTCACTGGTCCAGCGTTCCGAAATCGGTTCTCCGGCTAGATTGATCACCGCGTCACATCCAGAAATCTCTTTTTGCCAATCCCCCGATTCTGTGGCGATATAGGGAATAATCTCTATCTTAGGATAGATTGACTTTGGGTACATTCTTCGGGCTTTATCGGGATTGCGAGTCAAAATTAGGATGTCATCGCTGCGATCAAGGAGTTTGACCACCAATCGACTCCCCACAAATCCTGTCGCCCCAGTAATCGCTATTTTCATGGTTTCTTGACTAAATTTATCCTTATTTTAGCTGGTTTTTAACTATCAGAATTCAGGAG
>NZ_JADEVX010000259.1:0-4551 GCF_015207925.1 Microcystis sp. LEGE 00066
GTGTAGGGTGTGGGGTGTGGGGAAGTGGGAAGAATAAATAAAATAATCTCCTATCTCCTGACTCGGAGACTCCTGACTCGGAGACTCCTGTCTCCTTAATCCTGAAAGCTAAAATGATGACTGACAATATAGATAAAAATAAGGAGGTTTATTTGCCGATAATTCGCTGTGGTAATCGAGAATTTAGAGATATTCAAGGGATTGTTTTTGATAAGGACGGTACGCTAGAGGATTCGCGAGCTTTCTGGTACGATCGAGCTATAGCCCGGATACAAGCCATTGAATCGCAAATCCCTGGTTTAGAGTTTTTATTAACCAAAACTTTCGGTATTGGGGCAAATAGTCTCAATCCTGCTGGTTTAATGGCAGTGGGCAGCCGCAGAGATAATCATATCGTCGCTGCCGGTTGTATTGCTTCCACCGGCCGGGATTGGTTAACGGCCATGGCGATCGCAAAAGCATCCTTTCAAGCGGCCGATGAAAAGGTTCCCCCCCGCTTAAATCCCCTCTATCCCCACTGTTTAGAAGTAATTCGTTATCTGCACGCGGCCGGTTTACAATTGGCGATTCTTTCCTCCGATACCACAGCACGAGTTGAGCAATTTGTCAAGGAAAATCACCTATTAAATTATATTAAAATTGTTCGGGGATGCGATCGAGGTTTAAGCAAACCCGATCCCTTACTATTGCAAGAAACCTGTCAAGCTTTGGGGACCCCAGTGGACAAAACCCTGATGGTGGGGGATACTAGGGCCGATTGGGAAATGGCTAAACAGGCAAAATCAGCAGCTGCGATCGCAATTAGTTGGCAACCGGAAAACCATCAAGATTTACAATTAGCTGATGTGGTCATTAGAGAACTTACTGCCATCTCGGTTATCAGAGGTGAATTTTCAGTTCACTGATTACTGATTACTGTTTACTGTTCACTGAAAAACCCCACACCCCAATTCATAATTCCCTCTATGCTAACAATTGCCTTACCGAAGGGTGCTTTACTAAACGAAAGTATCCAAATATTTCAAAAGATTGGCTTAGATTTTAGTGCCTTTCTTGACTCAAAAAATCGCCAATTACAGATTACCGACCCCACTAACCAAGCGAAAGCGTTATTAGTCAGAGCCACAGATGTACCAGTTTATGTAGAATACGGTCAGGCACAATTAGGCATCGCCGGTTATGATATTTTATTGGAAAAATCTCCCGATGTGGCTAATTTAATTGACCTAAAATTTGGTTATTGTCGGATGTCGGTAGCTGTCCCTGCTGATAGTCCCTATCAAAGTCCCTTAGATATTCCCCATCACGGTAAAGTTGCCTCAAAATTTGTCAATTGTGCTAAGGATTATTTTCGTCGTTTAGATATTCCCGTCGAGATTATACCTCTCTATGGTTCCGTAGAATTAGGCCCGATTACGGGGATGTCAGAAGCGATAGTTGACCTAGTTTCCACTGGTCGAACTTTACGCGAAAATGGTTTAGTAGAAATTGCCGAATTATTTGCTAGTAGCGCTCGATTAATCGCCCATCCCCTCAGCTATAGACTAAATCGCGATCAGATTTATAACTGGGTAGAAAAGCTCAGAGAACCAACTACATCAATGGCAAAAGTTTAACAAATCAGCACCCCCCTTATTAAGCTATCCCTTATAGGGATCTTTCTTAACAATTTTTGCAGTAAGCACTCCAACCTTTATCCTGACTTGATTTCAGTTTTTTCTTTGTTTTGTAAGGGTGTCAACAAGGAATATTACAAATTGTTAACCGAGTCTTGAAAGCCTTGTGCTACAAAGGTTTGAAATGTTAAGAAAGATGTGACTAAAGGACAGTCTTATTAAGGGGGGATCAAAGGCAAAATCTATTTAATTAGAACCATTTACTTATTTCCCCCTAACCTAATTGTTTTAAGAGCAAACCAATAAGCGCACCAGCCAGAATTAACCAAGTAGAATTAACTTGAAAACGTAGTAAAAGAATACCAGATATAAGAGATAGAATGATAGACAATAAATTAAAAGGTAAATCCCCGTAGGGTTGTAACCAAGTAGCTAGAGCTAAATTAAAAATTACCGCTACCATTAAAGCCACTGCACTAGCATTAATTGCGTCTAAAAAAGCCCCTGCCCAAGCAGATTGTCTCAGTTTAGGAATGAGAGGATTAAGTAATAAAACAAAGATAAAAGAAGGAAAGAAAATCGCTAGAGTTGCCACAATTGCCCCCGATACTCCTAATATTTGATAACCGATAAAAGTGGCTGTGGATAACACCGGGCCGGGGGTAAATTGACCGATAGCAATAGCATCTAATAATTGTTGTCGGGTTAACCATCCTTTTCCCTGCACTAAATCTGCTTCTAAAAAGGCAACTAACACATAACCACTACCAAATAAAACACTACCCACCTTGAGAAAAAATAGCCCTAATCCTGTTAATGTCGGTGGGATATTGCTAGGAGTAGCAACCGCCGTCGCACTGCCTATTCCTGCCACAATCAGGGGAAAAGTAGCGAATTTTTTGAGGATAAACATCCCGATAATTCCGCCTAACAGTAAAGCGATAATTTCATTTAAACCTAAGATTAATAATCCAATAACTCCCAATCCGATGAAGAATAATTGACGGGTTTTCAGTGCCTTTTTACCTAAGCGCCACAGTGCCTGAAAAATCACCGCAATTACTACCGGTTTAATCCCGGCAAAAATCGGAGCCACATCCGGTAAAGTCCCGTAGGTAGTATAAATCCAAGCTAGAAAACCTGTAATTAACACCGCAGGAGTGATAAAACAAACCCCGGTGATTATTAAACCCGCTAAACCACCAAAAATATAACCGATATGAATAGCCATTTCCGTGGAATTGGGACCAGGAATCAGATTAGTGGCCCCCACCAAATCGAGAAATCGCTCCTTAGTCATCCAACCGCGACGCTTAACCACTTCTTCCTCCATTAAAGCGATATGGGCAGCCGGACCACCAAAACCGATAATGCCGATTTTGAGAAATAAAAGGGCAAGTTGCGAGAGATTGGGAGGCGATGAAGTCAGCATTTTCTGATTACCAATAGTTTTTCTAGAATCAAGTTTATATCCAAAAGAATAAGCTTAAGTTAAATTCTTGGCTAGATTTCGTCAATTCCAAAATTCCATAATTGCAAAAGTGTTTTACACAAACTCAATTATAAATATTTAATGCTCCCGTTCAAGTAAATTTGATACAAAAAAAGTTAAGAAAACTTTATAAATAATATTGATTAATTTGTCTATAATAGAACCCATTAATGCCAACTGAAATCACAATAAACCATAGACAATAATCAATTATCACAATCGATTCTAATCCATGCAAAAAAAACTCTATGGACAGATTGCCGCCTAACACTAACCAGTTTTCAGATACCCAAGAGCCAGCAGCGAGTCCATCTCAGCACCAAGCAGTGCCAGTCAATTATCTCGAACTGCTACCAGAATTGCTGTAGGCACTCGTCTTTTGATTTTTACAAGAGGTCTTGAGAACAGAAAAATTTGCTATACTGCTGATTAGAGTATTTATCCTCTGAATTTTTGTGTCTGCACGAGATATTTACCACGACACTGTAAAACTTGCTTTAGAGAAGGACGGGTGGGCAATCACTCACGATCCTTTTCCACTTCAAATTGGCAAGAAGCGTTTATCCGCTGATTTGGGAGCAGAACGCTTAATCAGTGCGGAGAAAGAATTGCGGAAAATTGTCGTTGAAGTGAAAAGCTTTGTAGGACAGTCTGACGTAAAGGATTTACAGCAAGCTTTGGGGCAGTACGTCTTGTATCGTCAAATCCTTAACGAGATGAAAGTTGAGCGAGTTCTTTATCTGGCCATATCTCAGCCAACTTTTAACAGTGTTTTTAGTATAGAATTAGGGCAGGTATTGCTAAAGAATCAGATTGTGAAATTAATTGTCTTTGATGATGAAAGTGAGGTAATCGTGCAATGGATACCCAATTAAAATATCAAGGTATTATTAAGACTGTTCTCCAGAATCATGCTAACTATCGTGCTACTTTACCTGATGGCTACACTTCTCAGGTTATATTTGATGATGAACGAGGACATTATCTAGTTTTAGATTTCGGTTGGAGTGGTAATAAGTATCTCCATGCAACACCAATTCACCTTAGCTTGGTTGTCGATAAAGTCTGGATTCAATGTGATGAAACGGAGGAAGGCATCGCTACTGATTTGATGGAGGCAGGTATTCCCAAAGAAGATATAGTCCTGGGTTTTCGTTATCCTAAAATACGCAAATATACGGGATTTGCTGTGGCTTAGTGACCAGAAATGTTGAATCTGTGCATAAAACTTTATACACAAGCTTAAATTGCAAAAGTGTTTTACACAAACTCAATCATAAGTATTTAATACTACCGTTCAGGTAAATTTGATACAAAAAAAGTTAAGAAAACTTTATAAATAATATTGATTAATTTGTCTATAATAGACCCCATTAATACCAACTGAAACCCATCACCACCCCCCTTATTAAGGGGGGCAAGGGGGGATCAAACCTTATTAAG
>NZ_JADEVX010000038.1:0-29462 GCF_015207925.1 Microcystis sp. LEGE 00066
ATTGAGGGGGGATCGGCACCCCCCTTATCAAGGGGGGCAGGGGGGATCGAACCTAAAATCCATTTTTAATTTAATTATAACCAGCTACTTATGAATAATTTATGGATAAAAACTTTAAAATTTAACGAACCCTCGATCCAATGGTTTTACATCTCTTTGTTCTCTAAGTTCATTAATGAACTTAGAGAACATCGCAAACCCTTGCACTTCACGGAAGCGGCGATCACAATTAAAAATGAGGGGAATTATCTTAGTTGATTTACCCGATGGACAAAGCCAATGGTATCCTAGAGAAAAGAGCCATAACCATGATTAATATCCCAAGAAACCGCCAATTTTTCCCAAAATAACCTTGCTAAGTCTAGAGGATTGGTTAAGAAAGATTACTTGCCCCAATCTCACTTATGCTAGAATGATTATCATTACCACAATAAAGAAGGAGCAAAATGATTATCGTGGTGACGGGGGGTATAGCTGCGGGAAAAACCCATTGGATTCGCCAACAAATCGCTCAAAGCAAGCAGCCAAGTCTATATTTTAGTCCCCAGACGGAAACTTTTCCCATTGATCATCTCACTTTACAGAATGACTTTCCCCAGTTGTCCTCTATTTCTAGGGAAGAAGAAGACCGTTTAGGCAGTTTATCCGTCGAAAACACGGTATATATGGAAGTGCCGTGGCATTTAGACACGCAATCCCTCGAAAGCTTTCTAAAACCCCTCAATTGTCATCGGGTAGCGATTACGTCTCCAGACGAAGAAATCCCCGAAGGACAAGTACCCGTCGATGAAATTGTCTTTAGTCCCGTCAAAACGACAATAAAAGGTGATCAATGGTTAAAAAAACGAGAAATACAGATTTATAGAGCCGTTTTAACGGGAGAAATCCTCGATTTTTCCAGTTTAACTACCTTTTGGACAGAATTAACCCAAGGGGCCTATGGGGAAGTGCTGCGGGTTAAAAGTATCTTCGATATCATCGATGGTCAGTGTATTTATGGGGAATTTATGGATGAATGGCCAGAAAAAGACTTTCAAAGCCTAAATTTCCCCTTAAATCTCGATGGGAGACCGAATCGCTTCAGTGGGATTGAAATCGTCGGTCGCAATCTCGATAAACCGACAATTGCCGATACCCTGAGTGATTGTTGTCTGTCCGATGAGGCACTTTTTTATTATCAACAACAATTTCAAGAATCTTTAGAGCCAGAAATGGAGTTAATCTGATGAAAATAGCCGTTTTATCCTGTATTCATGGCAATATGCCCGCTTTTAACGCTGTTTTGCAAGATTTAGACCAACAGGGTTGTCAAGAAATCTACTGTTTAGGGGATTTGGTCGGGTATGGACCTCATCCTAACCAAGTGGTGGAAAAAATCCGTCAACTGGGGATTACCACGGTACAAGGGTGTTGGGATGAGGATATCGTTGAGGGATTAAATGCCTGTGAATGCAGTTATCCGTCGCTTTTAGCAGAAAAACGCGGTAGATTAGCTCATGAGTGGACAAATCAAATAATCACCCCAGAAAACCGTAATTATTTGTCAAAACTGCCCGAAATTTTTAAGCTAGATCACCTCTGTTTTGTCCATGGTAGTCCCCAAAGTAACCATGAGTACCTTTTAGCCGAAATGGACGCTTTTACAGCTTTAGAACGGGTTTTATCGGTAGATACAGAGGTTTTATTCTGTGGACATACCCACATCCCCTACATTCGCACTCTCGACGCGGGAAGCTTGCAAATAAAAGTGTATCAACCCGATGGGGAACAGTCGCGGCAATTTACCACACCAGTTAAACGTATCATCAACGTGGGATCGGTGGGAGAACCACGTCACGGTCGTCCAAATGCCACCTATGTGATTTACGATCGAGAAACGGCGGCGGTACAATTGCGAGAAGTGGCCTATAACTATCAGGAAACCTGTCAGGCTATTTTAGCATCGGGTTTACCTCCTATTTTCGCTTGGCGATTGGCTAAGGGTCTAGAATATGCGGAAAAAGCCGATGATCCGACTCATGTTTGCGAACGTTAATTTGTGATAAATCAAGAAATTATGTGGGCAATTTTAAGCGGTATTCAAGGCAATTTACCAGCCTATCAAGCGGTCTTGGAAGATATTCAGCAACGGTCAGTTACTGTAGAAAATTTATATATTTTAGGAGATTTTATCGGTGTTAATCCCGATAGTGAAATGCTAGTAGAACAAATACGTTATCCCACTAAAAATAACTTATATCCACAGGTTTGTCGGGGATGGTGGGAAGAACAATGTTTAATTTTACACAGTTTAGGAGCCACAGGAGAACCGACGGAATTAATCGATAAACATGGAATTGACAGCACTAAACAACTCTGGGACGCAGTTTCTTTAGAAACGGTGCAATGGTTACGAAATCTCGATTTTGGTTTTGTCGAGTTGGATTGTTTATTAATTCATGGCAGCACTGTCAGTGTTAGTGAAGAATTAACCTCCGATACTCCTCCATTGCAAATTTTAGATCGACTGCAACGGATGGGAGTTAATAATCTATTTTGTGGTCGTGCGGGAAAAGTTTTTGATTATTCTTTACAGTCCGCTAATTTAACTAGCACTGTTACTACTTTAGATAAACGGCAACCAAGTCAAACTTTGACGATTCAAGATAAGCGTTTAATTGGGGTTGGTAGCGTTGGTAAAGAATTAAATAAAGCAGTTTACACTCTCTATAATCCTAGTAATAATTGCGTGGAGTTTAGAACCGTACCTTATTAATCTTTCAGACATTAATTAAATATTAAAGATTAATTTGGTTGCTCTTGATTATGATATAATGCCGAGTAAAAGCAATTATTTTGGGTTAGATTAAAGATAGAATCAATCTAGTTAACTATGAGGTAATAGTTATGGTGGTCACTTCAGACGCAGCTAATCTCCAGAAATTTTCTTGGCAGTGGCAAAATCAAACTTTTGAGATTGTTTACGATATTCAAGGACAAGGTACACCCGTTTTATTATTACCTGCTTTTAGTACCGTTTCCAGTCGCAGAGAAATGGCAGGGATAGGGAAAATATTAGCGACAAAGTTTCAAATATATAGCTTAGATTGGTTGGGTTTTGGTGATTCTGAACGACCAATTCTCAACTACGAACCCGCTATTTTTAAACAATTATTAATTGATTTTGTTCAGTCCACTTTTAAGCAACCAGTCACCATTATTGCGGCAGGTCATGCGGCGGGATATGCCCTCAATTTAGCCAAAAATTACCCCAATTTACTAGATAAATTAGTCTTAGTCGCTCCCACTTGGTTGGGTCCATTGTGTGCCATGGGATTGTCCCCAGAAATGCGTAATTTCTTGCGGGAAATGGTGCGTTTTCCTTTGTTAGGAGAAGGGTTATATTTTCTCAACACCACTCCTGCTTTCCTGCGTTTTATGTCTAGTCGTCATGTTTATGTAGATGGGGAAAAATTAACACCCGAATTAATTGCCCATAAACATAAAATTACTCAACATCCTCACGCTAGATTTGCCCCAGCTGCCTTTGTGACGGGTAAACTGGATCCAGTGACTAATCGTCAGCAATTTATCGATTATTTTGCTGATTTAAAGCTGCCAGTGTTAGTAATTATCGCCGAAAATGCACCCCCAAAATCGAAAGCAGAAATGGAAGCTTTAGGGACTTTACCCCAAGTACAAACGCTAAAACTACGAGGAACTCTAGGAATTCATGAAGAATATCCTATCCCTGTAAGTGAGGTAATATTGCCTTTTTTAGGCTAAGTTCGGGATTAGAGGAGATTTTCTACCCAAACCGAATTTAACTCCTAGTTTTCATTGACCGACGAAAGCAGTAGTTAAACTATCATGAGTCAAAAAATGGGTCAAAAACACCGACACTTTGATTAGCAATAAAAAGTCAAACAATAGCAATTATAATTAGGGTTTGCTGAAAAAGTTTGTTGGTGGAGGCAGGGTGTGGGGTGTAGGGTTTTACTGATTTTGAGGACGTTCGGCGAGCTCAGTCGAGCCGGGGTCAATTACCTAATTTTCAGGGAAAAAGTCCAGGGATTTTCCCCCCAATCACTCCCATATTTGGTACTTTTTGATTGACAAAAAGTCTAAAAGTCTTACCCAACAAGGTTTTTAGATTTATTCAGCAAACCCTAATTAATGATCGACACCGCTAACTTCTAAGCGCCAGCAATCTTTCAATAATTGAATTAATTCCCCTCTAGAGCAATGGAGAGAACGCAACACACCCAAAAGCTGAACTAAATCGTAGGGTGACTCGATCTGCACCGTCAGGGGGGAGTACATTGGACATTGACAGCAAATACCAAGGGAAAGAAGACGATAATAGACTTCCCGTCTTTCCCCAGAGGAGAGAGGTGGGGAGTAAAGGAGTTTTTCGGGGGGACTATTCATGGTTACGGGGGAAATCTCATAACTTCATTATCACACAGTTGCAAATAATTATCAATTGCTTGAAAGCTAATCGCAATCATTCTCAGTCTCGATCGAGGGGATATTTCGAGGTGAAATCTTGGTCTTTGGCTGTTGACAGCTTTGAATGAGGGGTATAAGGAAGCTCATCTTTGGTAAGTCCCATCAGTTGGAGGAAATTTTTCTGGAATATCCCTGTTGATTTTATTGAGAAAATCATGCAATAATTAGAGGGGAAGGTAATTCTACTAGCGGTGGTACTTATGCGGGAACCTCTCGTCACTCGTCTATTTCAACCCCGTGACCCCCTACCCTCGCGTCTGGATGCTCTTTGGTTAATCAATCGCGGTGTGGTTAAGGTGATGACGTGGGATGAGGAAGGAGAAATCGTCATCCTCGGCTATTGGGGAGAAAATGATGTGGTCGGCCGTCCCCTATCGCAGATTCAACCCTACGAGATGCAGTGCTGCACTAGCGTTGAAGCTACTTGTCTTCCTCTTGAACGGGGTAGCAGTCTTTCCTCGGCTCTCTGTCGTCACGTTCAACAAACTGAGCATTGGCTCTGTTCCCTGCGTCGCGATCGGCCTAGGCTGCGTTTTCTGAAAACTCTAATTCAATTATCGCAAAAGTTCGGTCGTCCCGCAGAAACGGGCCAGCGTATCGATATCCGTTTCACTCATCGGGAATTAGCTGAAATGGTCGGGATGACCAGAGTGAGCATTACCCGACTCATCAATGAATTCGAGCAACAAGGTCTGATTTCTCGTGCGGGAGGACATATTATTGTTTTACCTTCTGCTGACACCCAATTTCATCCTTATTAGGAGATAAACCTATGGCGATTATTCACTGGGATAAATCGATTCTGACTTTTCATCTCAAAGAAATTATCGAAGATCACGAATCAGGAGATCGAACGGCTCTCTTTGGTTTGGGAACAATTGTTATCGGTGCGGTTGTGCTGCCAGCTGCGGTCAAATTAGGCCGACCAATTCTCAAACAAATTATCAAAAGTGGCCTATCTCTCCAAGCTCGATCGTCACTGATCAAAACTCCTACTATTCCCCACAACCCGATCAATAATTAATTGGATTGCCTCTAGTTAGGGTTTGTGGCAAAAAGTTTTTCCTGTGGGGTGTGGGGTTTTATCGATTTTGAGGGGGTCAATTACCTAATTTTCAGGGAAAAAGTCCAGGAATTTTCCCCCCGATCACTCCAATGGTTGGGACTTTTTGAAGAAAAAAAAGTCCAAAAGTCTTACCCAACAAGATTTTTAGATTTATTCAGCAAACCCTACATAACTGAGGTAAGAGACTCTTGCTGACTTGGTTGCAGATTCGATTTAGCGCGAACAGCGCGGAACATCCCAAAACGACATAAACCCGTGCCAAAGGCCAAACGCATCAGCAGAATTGTCGGCACTTCTCGGACGGATTTAAGCAACCCAGTTAGACCAAATTGCCACCAACCTTGGGGACGAATTACCCCCTGCCAAATGGTATCAATCCAAGAGGGTAGAGTGGCTGTTGTCCAGTCAGCAGTCACCACTTCCCCATCTACCAATCCCGTGGCCGCTAACTGTTCGGCAAAACCTTCGATGCTGGCAAAAGCGGGGTGAGACCACTGATCCAAAAGTTGGCGCATGACGGGACGTTCCCAGAAATTAAGCGGTTTTTGACGGTCATCTCGCTGATTCCAGTCCGCTACCACCAGGACTCCCCCTGGTTTGAGAACTCGCAGTAATTCCTGAGCAAAAACGGCTTTGTCCGGCATATGGGGACCGGCTTCGATTGACCAGACCACATCAAAACTCTCGTCGGGAAAAGAAAGGTCCATGGCATCATCGACCAAAAAGCGAGCATTTACATCTGGGGGTGTTAGTTCTTTGGCCCGTGCCACTTGTTTGGGACTAATAGTGACACCGGTAACGGCAAATCCGTAGTCGCGGGCCAGAATGCGACTGCTGCCACCAATACCACAACCGACATCGAGGAGAGTTGCACCGGCGGGTAGTTTATCCAAACCTCCCCAAGAGACCATTTCCGCCACAAAGTCGGCTTTTGCCGCTAGAAAGTCTTTTTTTTCTGGTGGGGAACCGTAGTGACCTAAATGGATGTGTTCCCCCCAATAATATTCTAAAATCCCGTCCTCGGTCCATTGGTCGTAGGAATTGGCCACCGAGTCCGATGATTGGTACTTGCGAGAGGAAACAAAATAGACGACGATAGCGATCGCTAGGAGTAACCCTAAAGATGATGTCACCAAAAGTATATTCATTCAATCCTACTGGGCAAACTGACACAAAGCTTAATATCTCTTAAAGATTATATAACTTTGAGGTTCTGCCGGCTGAGGGCTAACAGGGTTGAGTGACTTTGGTTACTCACCAGAAATTAACTATCGCGTAATGAGGGTTCCGAATTAACCCCACTGGGTAGAACCACTTGATGATCGCGTTCGGCTATGACTTCTGCTTTGGCCTCGGCGACGATATCCCCCAGCACTTCTGCTGTTTCGGCCAAGGAACTCTTAGTTTTTTCGTAGAGAACAACGCCAGTTTTAATCGTTGCTTTGGCGACCGGTTTCAGTAAAGAAATCACGGTGGGGGCCAACAGCAGCGCACCGATTCCGAAAACGATCGCTTTCCCTGGAGTAATTTGTGCTAGTTTTCTCGTTTGTTCTAACATCTGTGTTTTTTCCATGAGCTTTAAACCATTGATTTTGTTGCCTTCAGTCTGTAGATAGCAAAAGTTTTTAACTTAGAAGCATTATCTACCTACGAGTACCATTATAGAATAGTTTTTGAGGGAATATTATTAAGTTTTTTTTCAAGAGAATATAGCCTAGATATTCACCTATCAGTTATTAGTGGATGGGTCAAGACTTCCCCAGATACCGACTCTTAAACCATCATAACAATCTTTGATTTTTATGATGGTTTAATGTCTATTATCACCTCGCTCGAATTCTTCTAATGGAAAAGAACGGGAGGAGAGAATATTTTCTAAATCCAGTCGGTTATAGATGGCTTTAATTAACTTTTTGCTCAATTTTTTAGTAACTTTTTTGGCAATTTTATTAGCTAATTTATCATATTTACTCATGGAGTCTCCCTTTGACCTTGTAGTTGATGAAAAACCAGAGGACGCAAACTATTTAAACCGGCAATAATTGCTGTCCCGTTATGAATTGCGGTGGCTAAAAGTGGATTAAGACCGATGCTAGTGGCCAAAACGAGGGCGACTAAATTCGGGGCGACCACTAGAAAAATATTTTGTTCAATTAAAGCTTTAGTTTCTTGGGCAATAGCGATCGCCTCTAGTAAACTGCTCAGATCATTATTCATCAGTACCACGTCGGCGGTTTCTCTTGCCACTTCCGAACCCTTCTCGAAAGAAATCGACACATCTGCATAGGCCAAAGCCACGGAATCATTGAGACCATCGCCAACAAAAGCGACTGTATGGCCAGAGCGATGCAATTCTCGAACTATTTTAGCCTTTTGTTCGGGAAAAGCCTCAGCATGAACCTGGCCAAAGGGAATATTTAACGCTTGCGCCACTTCTTTCGCCCTTTGTTGATTATCCCCCGTCAACAGATGCACAGTCATGCCATAATCTTGCTGTAGGCGATCGATTAACCAACGACTATCGGCACGCAAAGGGTCAGTATAGTGGATTACCCCCTGAAATTGCCCATTACAGGCCAGATAATTGCGAGACACCCAAGCACTGGCGGGGTTGGCTAAATCACCGCCAAATTCGTCTAAATTGACCCCTTGCTGGCGTAAAAACTTGTCACTGCCCACCAATACCTGATTACCATCAATTTCTGCCCGCATTCCCAGTCCTAACTGGTAATCCCAATCTCCCCTCGGTAAGATTTCCACACCCTGGCGCTGGGCATAGTCAGCGATCGCCATAGCGACGGGATGGGTGATCCTTTGTTCGGCCGAGGCCGCTAATTGGAGAATTCGTTCTGGGGATAAGCGGCCAGGGATAGTTTCCACTCCCACCACCATCACTTCCCCCGTGGTCAAAGTTCCCGTCTTATCAAAAACAATCGTATCGATATCTGCCAATAACTCCAAAGTTCTGCCACTGCGTACCAAAACCCCGTGACGGGTGGTATGATTCAACGCGCCTAAAAAAGCTGTAGGTAAAGATACCCGAATCCCCGTGACAAAATCGAGGGTGAGAATAGCGGCGGCCCGGGCAGCATCTCGGGTGGTGAGAAAAATTAGTGATGCTAACCCTAAAGAAGGCAAAATCAGGCGATCAGCCAGATTAGCGGCATAATTGGCCATGCGGGTATCATGGACAGGAGCTTTTTGCAGAAGTTCGATACTGGCAGCGGCGCGAGTTTGTTGACCGACTCGTTCACAGGTGAGGCGGATCTGACCGGAACGAACTAAGGTGGAGGCATAAACGAGAGTTCCTTTTCGGGCGACAATAGGCAAGGATTCCCCGGTTAGTTGCTGTTGGTCGATTACCGCTTCCCCTTGCCAGACTGTGCCATCAACGGGGATGCTTTCCCCGGGATAAACCACCACTGTCTCGCCAATTTGGACAGCATCACTGGTAATTTGCTTGATTTCGCCGTCTTTTTCCACCCAAGCGTAATGACCGATTGTATCTAATAAATTAGCCGTTCGTTTTTCCGTTGCCCTAGCGGTACGATCGCGAATAATGTCCCCCAATTCATGGAGGGTGATAATCAGGGAAGGTGTCAATAATTTCCCTTGAAAACCGCTAAAAATCAGGGCTAAGAGGTCTAAACAATCGATATTTAGTTTACGCTCTCCGAAGATACTTTTCAGCGCCCGGGCTGCCACGGGAAAAGCTGCGGCTAAAAGGACGCTTCTGGCCAAGATGCTCAAACCGGGTTGGGGAAAACGTTGACAGGCGATCGCGAGGAGGGTGGCGGCGGTGGGAAGGGCAAGGTTAGACCATTCTTCTTTCCCTAGTTTTTGGGGCTTGTCTGGCTCGATCGAAGACTCGTTGGGCTGATTGAGCATTTTTTGCCAAAGCGAGCCAAAATCCCTGTTTATTTCAGGGGTGAGGGCGGGAGCATACTCGATCACCAGAGAGGCGGCGGCGGCGTTGATGCGGAAATGGGTAATGGCGGGATGGGAAGTTAATTTTTGTTCTAAGGTCTTGACAAAATGCCTATCAGATGCTAGGCGGGAAATTCGCAAGCGCAGCCGACCAGGGAGAGAGTGAACAACGCTTACGGAATTGAGGGAAAGTTTGCTTAAGTTCATCGGAGTAAAATCTAGCTAGTTTCAAGATTACTGTCAGAATTGGCTAAATTAAGTAGATTGATCAGACGAAAGCCTAAATCTAACTCGGAGAGGCCGGCTGCTTCGTAGGTAATTGCCAGAGAGGCAGCGGTAGGATTAAGGCGATGACTAAGAACAATTGTCTCAGCTGCGAGGAGGTGGTTTAATCTTTTAGCAAAGGCAGCATCTTGACTTAAACGGTCGATACGAAGGCGAATTCGTCCCGGTACCGAGTGAACAATGCGACAACCCGGTATTATTTCCTGATTGCTATAATCTGGGCTTTTTTCGGCAGTTTTTGGGTCACTGGTGAAGGGAGATTTTAACTGTTGGAAAATGGCTCTTCGTTACTTGTTATGGTTCGATAGGGGGGCATAAATCAACAAAATCTTTATCTGGTAAGGGATTTAATTGATTAGTTCGCTTTAGATAAAAAACAATTGACAAAAATCGCCCAATGTCTTTCTCTATAAGAGTTCCATCCCTTATAACTCCCGTCTATTGCATAAGACAAACCGAAGAACCTGGAAAATTTGTCGCGAGATACTGGCTACGGCTAAATTAACTAATAGTGCATTGGCCCCTCGCAGTTGAAAACGACTGGTAATAAATAATCCCATTAAAACTGGAATAATCATCTCCACTTCATTATGTTCTCGCAGAAATTCGGCCAATTGTATTTGCGGATCCTCGCTGGTGGCCGATTGTGTCGAGACAATTTCTGTGTTAGTGATCATAATTTTATCTCCTACAAAAAGATAGTAAGTAGTCGTGCAAAATAAATTTCCTAGTGAAGATGGGCAAAAGGCAAAAGCTTTATCGAAATGTGTAATTAATTTTGCCTAGGTACTTATTCAACTCTTAGTTGTTTGTCCCTGTGGAATTGCCCTCAATCCATTCGTAAAAAGCCATAGATTCTGGGGAACAACGGCTGCATCCTCCGCATTTTTCTAGGGAAATCAGACGAATTCGCCCTTTTTTTAGCAAGCGATCGAGCATGGGACTTAAGGCATCCGCTGACATCCGAAAGTGTGTAGATAAGTCAGACAGAGATGCTTTCTGATTTTTGGCAAGATAAGCCTGTATATCGGTTAAAATCATGGTTTATAAGCGAAAAAAATCGAGAAAAGTTACTTGATTGCGGTGGGTTACGGCGAATCTAAATAATTAGTTAGTTGCCTAGCTTTTTGTCGCCTAACCCACCCTACTTTTAAATTGCTGGACGGTTGATTTTTCGGGGACGGAGATTTTTTAAGGTGAATAAAACCCCGACTACGGTTAAACCCATCAAGACTATCCAAAAGAGAGAAAATCCCGGATGTCGAGAAAAAGTGGCGATTTGATAGAAGGAAGTGGCAACAATATAGGCCATTCCTGTGGTCCAGAGGGCAATAAAAACAGTCCAACCGGCATTAGTTTCGCGATATACGGCCGATGTGGCCGAAACACAGGGAAAATAGAGCAGAACAAACAAAAGATAGGCAAAAGCACCCGCTTGACCATCAAATCTTTTCGCCATCGCCCCAAAGATTCCTAAATCTACCTCTTGCTCTTCGGCAGCCGTTTTTTGATCTTGCAGATCACCAATATTCAAACCCAAGGGATCAAGTAATTGATTGGGTAATTGCGCTAAATTGGCGGGAATAGTGGCAATAGCTGCCTGAATTTGCCCCCAAAAGTCGAATTTTTCGGCTGCTACCCCCTGATTAGGGTTATCTTCCCCCGCTAGTTGGCTGTAAATTGAGTTTAATGTGCCTACCATCGCTTCTTTGGCAAAAACTCCCGTAAAAATGCCCACCGTTGCCGGCCAATTTTGCTGCTCTAGTCCCATGGGTGAGAAAATAGGAGTTACAGCTTTACTGGTGGCACTTAAAACCGATCGCTCGCTGTCTTGATTACCAAAAGAACCATCAAAACTGACGGAGTTGAGTAGTCCCAAAATCATCACCATTAAAACGATAATTCGTCCAGCTTTCCATAAAAACGCTTGCAGACGTTCCCAAGTGCGAATTAAAACCCCTTTCAGACGCGGTAGATGATAGGGAGGCAATTCCATAATAAAGTGACTGATTTCTCCCTTGAGTAGGGTTTTTTTCATCACCAATCCCGTCAAAATAGCGGCGAGAATTCCTAAGATATAAAGACCAAAAACGATGTTTTGACCACCTATGGGGAAAAAAGCCGCCGCAAATAGGGCATAAACAGGTAATCTGGCCCCACAGGACATAAAAGGGTTCATCATAATCGTCATTAAACGATCGCGAGAATTTTCTAGGGTTCTGGTGGCCATAATTGCCGGCACATTGCAACCAAATCCCACTAGCATGGGGACAAAGGATTTACCCGGCAATCCCACCAAACGCATCAATCGGTCCATGACGAAGGCTGCCCGGGCCATATAGCCAGAATCCTCTAAAATTGACAAAAAGAGGAACATAAAGCCAATTACGGGGATAAAAGTGGCGACGGTTTGCACACCTCCCCCCGCTCCATCAGCGAGCAGAGCAATTAGCCAACCCGGGGTATGGATTGTTTGTAAAACTTGGGCTAAACCATCGACAAAGATAGTCTGGGCAGTTAAATCGAAGAAATCGATAAAGGCAGCACTAACATTGATGGTAAATAAGAACATTAGGTACATTACGCCCAAAAATATCGGAATTCCCCACCAGCGATCGAGAACAATCCGATCAAGGCGATCAGACATGGTATCATTTATCTGTCCAGTCCGTTGAGTGGCTCCCTGGGTAACTTGCTGAATAAAGCCATAACGAGTATCAGCAATTAAAATATCAAGGTCTTCCCCTAAAACTTGGTGTATTTGTCGTCTATGCTTGACGATAATGCTTAATAGTTCCTGGGAGCGCAATTCTGGGGCGATGCGATCCTCGTATTGCAGTAGATTTAAAGCAGTCCATCTTGGCTCAACAATCCTTTTACTGCTATGGTCGTTAATGTAGGCAACAATCTCGTTAAGAGCTTCCTCAATTACCGCAGGATAAGCGACATAAGCGGCAGTATGGCTAATATTACTGACTAATTCCCCAATTTTTTGCTTTAATTCTCCGATTCCTTCCCCTTTAACTGCACTAATCGCCACGACAATTGCATCCATGCGAACGCTTAAGAGTTGCGGATTAACCACAATACCCCTAGTTTTGGCCACATCCATCATATTTAGGGCAATCAACATCGGTAAACGCATCTCCATGATTTGGGTAGTTAGGTAGAGATTACGCTCTAAATTAGAAGCATCGACGATATTAATCACTAAATCCGCCTCTCCTGACAGCAGATAGTCCCTAGCGACTAATTCATCCATTCCCGTTTCCCCTTCTTCCACATCGAGGGAATAGACTCCGGGTAAATCCACAAGGGTGATATCTTTCCCGTTAACTTGAAATCGTCCCTCTTTGCGATCGACTGTTACTCCCGGCCAGTTGCCGGTCCGTTGATTGGCCCCTGTGAGAGCATTAAAAAGGGTAGTTTTGCCACAGTTAGGATTGCCAATTAAGGCGATAATCGGTTTGACCATAATTTAGGATATTGAGTGACTAATAGGCTGAGATGATTAAATTTAGCTTTCTGGGTCTATTTCTTCGACGATTAAAGCGTCTGCCTCCTGTTTACGCAGACTGAGATGAAATCCCCGCACTTGAATCTCGACGGGATCCCCCAAAGGTGCCACACGAATGACGGTAAACTCTGTCCCCGGAGTTAATCCCATTGATAACAATTTTCCTTTGTATCCTCGTAATGCTCGGTCATAACCGACGACTTTACCCGCTTTTCCTATGGGTATCTCCCGCAGAAATGTTCTTACTTCAGGTAGGTCTTTTTTGGGTTCCAGTTTTTTCGGTTGACTGTCACTAACGAGGATTTTTTCGGCCATTTCTGCCCCGATACCAATACGATTGTCTTGAATGGCAATTAAAACTGATCCCCTCGGTTGGGAACTAATTACCTGTAATTGAATGCCGGGGTTTAATCCCATACCTAGGAGTCGATTAATCCCTCCTGTCCCCTGAAATCCCGCTAACCAGACGGTTTTTCCCATTTCCACTTGTGCGAGGGGATAGGTGGCAGCCAAGTCATTACCCCTGGGAGTGACATTATCTAATTCTGCCTCTGTACCGCCCCAATAGGAGAATTGGTCGTCTTTTTGCCAGTTTTCTGGTTTTTCTGGTTCATTAGCTCTAATTTTATCGTCCATGCTTTTCCTATCTCCAAAGGTAATGAAGGTCTTTCATTCAAGAGTGACAATAATTTCTTGATAGCTCATCGAGTTTACTGAAGTAGCTAAAGGGTGAGGACTCCTCTAATGTCAGCCTCAGTCAACGGTTTTTGAACTGTCTCGGAATTGCGATCGCTTAAATAAATGCTAATCATTCTCAATTACCAGTGTAATCCCAAAGGGGAGACAGGAACGAAAAATTTTTCTTTAAAAAAGTCACCAGTCTCCGGTAAATGGCGATCGCTCAGAGACGAAAATCTTCTTAATGCCGAAAAATTCGGCTCTCTTGGGTTTGGTGGGTAAAATGTATTCTAAGATACAGTCCTGCTGGCGGTCGCAACGCGCTCGCTACGCGAGACCGAGTGGAAGGAACCACAGAGACACAAAGGACACAGAGATCGATCACTACTATATAAGTTAAACTTATCACACAAAGAATAAGAGAGCCAAAATTCTCCCTTGCAAGGGAGATTCCCCCAGCTATCTACCAATTAATTGCACCCAGCTACTGGGAACAGAAAAAGCTATATTTAATAAGTAAATCGAATCTGTTTTTCTGAATAAAGACCTATGGATAACAAAATTCTCGACGTTCACCATCTCACCGTTGAATTTTCCAATCAGAAAAGAACAACAGTCGCCGTTAATAACATTAGTTTTAGCTTGCAGAAAGGTCAAGTTCTCGGTTGTGTGGGGGAGTCGGGTTCAGGAAAATCTGTCACCTCCCTCGCACTCATGGGATTGGTTCCCTCTCCCGGAAAAATTACCCGGGGAGAAATTTGCTTTCGTCCAGCAAAAGGTCAGTCAATGCAAGTAGTAGATTTATTATCTATTCCCCTGGAAGAATTTCGTTATTATCGCGGGGGAGAAATGGCAATGATTTTCCAAGAACCAATGAGTTCTCTTAATCCAGTCTATAACATCGAGTTTCAACTCACCGAAGCAATTTTACTGCATCAAAAAGTCACCCCCGAACAGGCAAAAAATCAAGCAATCTCTCTACTGCAAGAAGTGCGCTTATTACCCAGTGATGAACAGTTAGAGGAGAAATATATAGAAACTTTTCCCTTAGAAAATAAGGGTCATGTCAGAGAAAAAATTAGAACTTATATTCAGGAACAAAAAGAAGCAATTCTCAAGCGTTATCCTCACGAATTATCGGGGGGACAATTACAAAGGGTAATGATTGCCATGGCGATTTCTTGTAATCCTACCCTATTAATTGCTGACGAACCAACCACCGCTTTAGATGTGACTGTCCAAGCAGAAATATTAAGATTATTACGAGATTTGTGTAAAAGCGATCGAGAAATGTCGATGGTTTTTATCTCCCACGATTTAGGAGTTATTAACGAAATTGCCGATCAAATTGTCGTGATGTATCAAGGAGAAATTGTCGAACAGGGACCAAAAGAAGAAGTATTAAATTATCCCCAACATCCCTACACAAAAGGTTTACTTGCCTGTCGTCCCCGCTTAAACTCTCGTCCAGAAAAATTGCCCACCGTCAGCGATTTTTTACGAGTGGAAAAAGACTCTCAAGGTAAGATTATTAAACTACAGGAAATTACTCCACCAGCAGTTAATTTTATTACTCTCCAGGAGGAAGAAAGCAGAATCGCAGGTTTACAGAATCACGAGAATATTTTATCGGTAGAAAATTTATCGGTTAGATTTCCAGTTAAGGGAGTTTTCGGGCAAGTAAAGACCTTTTTTAATGCCGTAGATCAGGTCAGTTTTGCCGTTAAACAGGGGGAAACCCTCGGTTTAGTCGGTGAATCGGGCTGCGGAAAATCTACCTTAGCAAGGACAATTCTGCGCTTAATTCCTGCCACTTCTGGAGATATCTATTTCCGAGGAGAAAATCTCGCTAAATTAAACCCCAGCGATCCAAAATTAAGACTACTGCGACGGGAATTACAGATAGTTTTTCAGAATCCCTACAACTCCCTGAATCCCCGTTTATCTATTGGTAAAGCAATTTTAGAACCGATGGTTATTCATCATACTGGCGGCAATTCCCCAAAGCAACGGCAAAGAGTAGAATATTTATTAGAACGAGTTAAACTTGATCCTAATTGGTTCGATCGCTATCCCCATCAATTATCGGGAGGACAACGACAAAGGGTGTGTATTGCTCGCGCTTTAGCCTTAAATCCTCAGTTTATTATCTGTGATGAATCTGTCTCTGCTTTAGATGTTTCCGTACAAGCGGAAGTCTTAAATTTACTCAAAGAATTACAGCAGGAATTTAATCTCACTTATATCTTTATTTCCCACGATTTAAGTGTCGTCAGATTTATGAGCGATCGCATTATGGTGATGAATAAAGGTAAAATTGAGGAAATCGGTACAGCTAACGAAATTATCAACTCTCCCCAAAGCGATTACACGCGTAAACTTATCGCTTCCATTCCCCAATTTACCGAAAGTCTTGCTAGTTAAGTAGCTGGTTATAATTAAATTAAAAATGGATTTTAGCTTCGATCCCCCCTGCCCCCCTTGATAAGGGGGGTGCCGATAGGCGGGGGGATCCCCCTTAATAAGGGGGGTGTCTGACAACTTTTAACACCTACCTACTTAAAATTAGCAGTCAAACCGAAAGGATTAGCTGCCTCTAATTGTGCCGATAAACCCAACAAAGTGATTTCATCAGCCGGTTTACCTACTAACTGAATTCCCACGGGTAAACCCTGACTATCTAATCCTGTGGGTAAAGCAATTGCTGGTAAACCACTGGCATTAGCAATGGGAGAAGGGGCAATCCAAGCAATCATCCTATTAACCGCTTCTTCCGGTGGTAAATTTTCCCACTCACCAATTCTGGGGGGTTGATGTAGAAAAATTGGCAAAAGTAAGACATCAAAATTATCAAACATCGCCACAATTTGCCGCGAAATAACGTGCATCTGCTGCACTGCTTGCAGGTATTCCCCCGCACTGCCAGAATTGTCCAATAACCATTGGTTAAGGGGACTTAATAACTCCCTGGGAATTGCCGCCGCTGCCGTCCCCGCTTGCCAAATACGGCGAAAAGGAGGGATTAAAGCCTGTAAATCGGGAGAATACTCCGTTAAATGATGCCCCATACCCTCTAAAATTTTAGCCGTCTCGAGGACAGCATTTTTATAAACGGAAGCCGCCTCGCCGAAGGGGGATATGGAAGTAGAAAAAGCGATTCTCAGGGGTTTTACGCCTCTCTGAGTGGCTTCTAGAAAAGAAAAGGGCGGATCGGGTAGCCAGTAGGGATCGCCCGTCGTATAGCCCGAAATAACGGTAAGCAGCGCCGCCCCATCTGCCACCGTCTTAGAAAGAGTGCCGTTAGCGGCGATACCGCTTTGAAATTCCCCCACCGGGGCATAGGAAACGCGCCCACGACTGGGTTTTATCCCCACCAAACCGCAACAACCCGCCGGAGTACGAATGGAACCGCCACCGTCGGAACCCTGGGCAATCGGGCAGAAACCCGCAGCTACCGCCGCCGCAGCACCGCCACTGGAACCTCCTGCGGTATAATCGCGGTTGAAGGGGTTACGAGTCGGCAAAAAACCCGGATTTTCGGTGTAGGGAAAGGACCCTAACTGGGAAGTGGCAGTTTTGCCCAGAAGGATAAAACCCGCCATTTTCATTCTGGTGACGATTCCTTCGTCGTATTGGGCAATATTTCCCTGTAAAGCGGCGACTCCGTAACTAACCGGCATTCCAGCGACGGCATTTAAGTCTTTAATGGCGGTGGGAACTCCAAAAAAAGGCGGTAATTCGGCAGTAGCGGCGATTTGACTTAATTGTTCCGTTTGGATGCTGGCGGTTGCTAGGGCGCTTTCCCCGGCGACATGGACAAAACTACCGATTTGAAAGTCAAATTTCTCAATTCTGTCGAGGTATAAATGGGTTAATTCTAGGGGGGAGATTTGTTTAGTGCGAATCAGTTGGGCTAATTCTAGGGCAGATTTTTGCAATAATTCATCACTCATGAGCGATCGAGTTAAAATAGGTAAGTGAAAATAATTATATTCGTTAGTGGGAAGATGGTTTTAAAAGAAAAAAGGAAAAAGTAAAAAAAGACCATTGCTGTAAAAATTTCCCTATCCCCTATCCCCCCTTGTCTTGGAAAATTATGACCTCACAGTTAATTGAAATTCTCTCGGCTGACGAAATTCGTCGCACTATTACCCGTTTAGCTTCCGAAGTTATCGAAAAAAGTGGCGATTTAAATAACTTGATTTTGATCGGTATCTACACGCGAGGAGTGCCTTTAGCTAATTTAATCGCTAGTCAAATTGAGAGCTTAGAAGGGGTAAAAGTTCCCGTGGGAGCGATCGATATTACCTTCTATCGCGACGATCTTGATCGCATTAAAACCCGCACTCCTGCTAAAACCAAAATGCCCCTAGATGTCACGGGAAAAACCGTGATTTTAGTTGATGATGTTATCTACAAAGGTCGCACAATCCGCTCCGCTTTTAATGCTATTATTGAGTATGGCAGACCGCAAAAAATCCGCTTATTAGTCCTCGTTGATCGTGGTCATCGGGAATTACCAATTCACCCAGATTTTACCGGCAAAAAACTCCCCACCGCAGCCGAGGAACAGGTAAGAGTTTATCTACAGGAGATTGACGGCAAAGATGGGGTGGAATTAATCAAATAAACAGATGATTGGTAACTAATCCCCGGAGGAAAATAAACAGAATTGCCTCGATAATAGCCACGAAAATAGCACTTCTTGAGTCTTTGCCTGTTGAAAACACCGAAAAAATTTAACCATTGAATCACCAAAGTCTGCTGAAGCTTTTACCCTCTATATATTTGCTAAATACAACAATAATCTATTTTTAGGGCAAGGTAAAAGCAGCAATTACAGGATAATGATCGGAGGGAATAAGATTCAACCAACGGCAAGGATCGACTTTAGCCCAATCTAACTGCAAACGGCTATCATAATAAATGGTATCGATGGCTAAATAAGGGGTATCGGTGTAATTATTAAAGCTCATTTGTTCGGCTAATTCCAAATCGGCTAAAGCATCCTTTAATCTAATTTCTGACTGGAGAGGTTGAGTTAAAATCTGACGGGGTAATTGCTGAGAATTAACATTAAAATCCCCCGTTAAAAATAAGTAATCTTTTGTTAAATCTAGTTGACAAAAACGCTCCTGTATGCACTTAGCACCTAAGTCCTTAGCTTTGTCGCTATAGTAATCGAGATGGGTGTTATAAAACTGCAAAGTTTGCCCCTCAAGAGTGCGAAATTTAGCCCCCGTTACCATGCGGGGATAAGGATTACCCCAAGCTTCAGTAATACTGCCAATAACATCGGGAGTTTCTGATAGCCAAAATTCGTATATTTCTAAACATTTTAACCGACTTGGTTGATATAAAATCGCACAATGTTCATCTAATCCTGTCCCTCTGCGATCGCTGCCTAAACTTTGGTATTTTGGCAATAAACGGTGTAGATCCAATAATTGATTAGCGCGAGCTTCCTGAGTACCAATTATATCGGGAGAATAGTGAGCAATTAAAGCCGCGACTGCTTCCCTTCTTACTCGCCAATTACGCTCATCGGGATCGGGTTTATCGTAGCGAATATTAAAGGACATCGCTGTTAGTTTCATAGCAAAATCGAGAATAGGGAAGATGGAAGGGAATGGGGATTTCTGTCAGTAAATAGTAATCAGTAATCAGTGAACTGAAAACCCACATCTGATAACAAGGTCTGAATCTAAAACCTAATTTGTTAAGCTAAAAGCTTTGATGTGCTTAGTTTCTAACCTTCTTTTTAGGTAGGAGAATTGCCAGATTCTGTGTTTTGCCCCTTGCCTCTTGCCTTGAGAAGCTGATAACTGATAACTGCCTTTTTCTAGGATCGAGAATCAGAATCTATATCTGTCTTCACTTCGGGGATAATATCCGGTCTTTGGGCATCTTCCCAACCAACCGGGCGCTTAGAATTATACCAAGCGATCGAACCGATGGTGACAGCAGCGAGAAAACCGACCACATAAACTGCCACGAAATAAACGGGGAATTTGCCACTGGCCACTTCTAGGAGTAGATACATAATTTTTTCACGATTAAGCTTTTAATTTGTATATCTTAACAGAATCGGCCCCCTCATCCCTATTCTCGATCGCTACTGGTCCACCAACCGGAAGGAAGCCAAATACCGCCATGGATAGCTATTTTTGCTGGTGTCATCACATATCCCCAGGCTTCGCAGATTAATTCTCGCTCTAGATTATAAATAGGGATTCTGCGACGCTGATACTCGTTTTCTTCTGCAGCTCTGCCGGGTTGATAATCTTCCAAACTATCCAAAAGCCCAATATCATAATCTGCGTTAAAAGTCAATAAAATTCCCTTCACCCAGCCATCCCCCTCGGTCAGTCCGGGATAACCGAGGGCGGTAAGATGGTATAAATGCCCCCTTGTGTAGGCGGTTTTAGAGTTGATCACTTTTCCTGCACAGTAGGCAGAATAGTTACTCTCTTTAGGTTTCAGGGTTCCATAAACAAAGACTTCCATCATCGGTCCAATTGTGCCGCTACTCCTCCTAATAGGATATCGCGAACAAATTGACTGGCTAAAAGTTCCTGGGGAAAACCGAGGGAAATGGCACTGATATTATCAAGTCGTTGCAGCTGTTCCCCAGTCAGGTTAAAATCCACACAGGCGAGATTATCCTGCAATTGGGACAATCTTCGAGCGCCAATGATAGGAATTATGGGGTTAGGGCGATTTCTGAGCCAATTTAACGCCACTTGTGCCGGTGATTTCCCGATTTCTCTGGCAATCTCTAGGACGGTCTCGGCAATTTTCAGATCGCGATCGAGAATTTGAAAAGGTTGGTCGGTCATGCTTAAACGACCATCGACGGGGTTGGGTTGATTATATTTTCCCGTTAAAACTCCTCCTCCCAGGGGACTCCAAGCTGTCACACCGATGTTTAATGCTTTGGCCATAGGCAATAATTCCCGTTCGGGGGTGCGTTCCTTGAGAGAATATTCTATTTGTAGTCCGATAAAGGGTGTCCATCCCCGTAGGGTGGCCAGGGTGTTTGCTTGGGAGACAATCCAAGCAGGACTGTCAGAAATGCCGATATAAAGCACTTTTCCCATCCTGACCAAATCATCGAAAGCACGCATCACTTCCTCCATAGGAGTGAGAGAGTCCCAAATATGAAGCCAGAGTAAATCGATATAATCAGTACCTAAACGCTTTAAACTAGCTTCTACCGCCTGAAAGAGGTTTTTTCGATGATTTCCGCAGGCATTGACATCCCCGGGACGGGTGTTGAGAGAATATTTCGTGGCGATTACCCATTTTTCTCGATCGCCCTTGACAAATTCCCCCACTAATGTTTCACTGGTTCCGTTAGTGTAGATATTAGCAGTATCGAGAAAATTGCCGCCCGCTTCCGCAAAAGCCTGAAAAACCGCCCGACTTTCCTCTTTATCCGCTCCCCAACCCCAATCTTCCCCGAATGTCATCGTCCCTAGACATAGTTCGGAAACTCGCAGACCACTATTACCTAAAAGTTTGTAACGCATAATTAACTAAAATTTTGAATAAGAAGTTAATTATAATTGAATTTGATCGACAGCTAACCCTGGCCTCAGTGGTTATACTAAATTCCGTTGAGAAGGTATAAAGGAGCGGGGAGCGGGGAGCGGTGAATCTGGTTGGCCGCAAATGGTGCTGATAATATGGTTAGCATGGAAGCGCAAATGCAAACTGTTGCGGATGTTTTCCTCGGGGATTTCTTCTTTGAACAGATGCTCTTTTTCTTCATCACTTTTGCCACTTTTTTCTACATCTAAAAAGGCTTGTAAGTGTTGGGGAACGATGGTAAATTCTTCCGACTAATAGGGATCAAGGCGGGTAATATTTGCTGATTGGAAACAGACGATATCTAAATCAATTAGTCCATCAAGAACAGCGATTTTGATGCGTGGATCGCCTTTTGTCTGGGAGCGAAGAGCGGTCATTCCATTCCGGCGATAGCATTGAGATCAGGCATAGTTTTTGCAGGTTTTGAAGAACAGTTATAGAATAAAAGCTAGATAACAAAAATAGGGGAATTAAAGATGAGTTCAATGACCCAAACGGTACAATCCTCAACCACCATTCAGGAACCTTCGACCACAGCGTATTGCGCTTCCCCTTTACCCGACCACACCCAACTCCCCGATAAAGATGGAAGTTTTGTGAAAAACTATCAAGAGCCTCCCCAAGCAGACCTTTTAACGCATACTATTACACCCCTTTTAGAGCAATTACATCCTGACGGTAATTACTGTCTAGGTCGAGATTGTGGGATTTATTGGCGATTGCCAGAGTATCCAGAATCCTTAGAAAAGGGTGCTGTTGCTCCCGATTGGTTTTATGTTCCCCATGTCCCCACAACGATTGAGGGTCAAGTCCGGCTTTCCTTTGTGATGTGGAAAGAAACCATTGAACCGGTTATTGCCTTAGAATTTGTCTCTGGTAATGGTGAAGAAGAACGGGATAAAACGCCTGTTAAGGGTAAATTTTGGATCTATGAGCGAGCGATTCAAATTCCTTTTTATGGGATTTATGAAGTTAACAAGGCTCAGATCGAGATGTACCAGTTAGTTAATGGTCGTTACCAAAAAATGACTCCTAATCAGCGCGGTCATTATCCCATTACTCCTTTAAAGGTAGAGTTAGGAATTTGGCAAGGGGAATACCAAAATCAGTTCTTTCCCTGGCTTCGCTGGTGGGATGGGGAAGGTAACTTGTTGTTAACTTCCCAGGAATCCACTCAACAGGAACGACAACGAGCCGAACAGGAACGACAACGAGCCGATCGCCTAGCGGAACAGTTAAGGGCCTTGGGGATAGAACCTAAAGATTAGATCTCTTGCATAAGTCTAGACAAAATAGGATAAAATAGTCCAAGAGTTAAGATTAAAAGATGACTTACGAAAAAGTAAGGGACTTGCGTATTAATAAATTACCATCTAGACTAGAGAAGCAACTTGTTACTCCCACTCTCAACTATGGTAACTGAACTGACTGAAAAAATCAAATCAAGCTTGAAAGAGGCGGCAAAAAAGCTGACAGGTTTTAAGAAAAGGGCTTTTATGGCGCAAGTAACTATAGACTATTTTAACTCTTCTGAGAATCCTGTTTT
This sequence comes from Microcystis sp. LEGE 00066, assembly GCF_015207925.1. NCBI lineage: Bacteria > Bacillati > Cyanobacteriota > Cyanophyceae > Chroococcales > Microcystaceae > Microcystis > Microcystis sp. LEGE 00066. The sequence goes on from NZ_JADEVX010000038.1 coordinate 23,104, forward strand.
TGTTAGATGAAAACTTATCCCCAGACCTCAAAATATCTCTGTTGCGATTGAATCCTAATCTCGATATTTTGCGAGTAGGTGAACCCGATGCACCACCACTGGGAACTTTAGACCCAGAAATCCTAGATTATGTTGCATCATTTCAACGGTTGTTAGTTACCAAATAATTGTCGCAGTATGCCCGGACACCTGAAAAACCATTGGGATAAGGGGGGACATATTTGGGGTTTACTATGGTTGCGTCCCAGTGCTAATTTAGAAATCTGGGCAGAAGAATTATATCTGATTTAGGAAGCATCCGAAGCAGAAGAATGCATTGACCGAGTTGATTGGATTCCCTTTTAAATCTTCGCTATTTTTCAATCTTACCAGCGATCGCATTTAGCCTGGCTTTGATTCTGGTCATCCACTGGTTAAACTCGGCCGATTGCCGGTCGATAGCTTCCTTCCGTAGCCTTATTTCTCTGGTTGTTTTTTCGGTGGCTTCTAACCGGATATTTAATTCTTTAATCATCATTGCCTCAAGTATCCATTGATTCTTTACGGCAGGGAACCTGACATATTAATCAATGGGAATCACCCTCTTTACGGAAATTTTGCCGTTGACATCCTCACCACCGTAAAATAGACGGCGATTACCAATCCCGACGATTTGGTTTTCCTTGCCACCGTCACGCACCCAAAAACCATGAAGCGCCTTTTCCTTTTAGCGATCGCCTTACTATTGGTGTTCTGTCAGAACCTTCCCGCCTCAACCTTAGCCAATGCCCGCACTTGCACGGTGGTCAGGGGTTCGGTACACGACGGCGACACGATTAGGGTCGATTGTGACGGAAAACAGCAGAGAATCAGATTTGCCTGTGTTGATGCCCCAGAAATCCAACAGGAGAACGGCATCGCCAGCCGTGACCACTTGCGATCGCTACTCAACCGGGCGAATAACCAAGTCAGCATCAATGCGGTTGATACTGATCGCTTCGGGCGCACCGTAGCTGAGGTGTACGCCAACGGTCAGCTAGTTCAACTCCAACAGGTAAAAGATGGAATGGTTTGGGCTTACGATCGATTCAAGGGCAACTTTCCAAGCTGGCATGAAATCGAGAGGGCTTTTACCGAAGCTCGATCGAATCGCCAGGGAATTTTCGGGGGAAACCCGATGCCACCCTGGGAATGGCGACGACGGAATCGGTAGTTATAGAGATAGAGAAATTCCCCGAGGTAAACTATGAACAGAGACATCATCGAAAATTTTGGGTCTGAAACCCCGCCGTTTTACGGCGGCTTTGCTGTTAAATATGAGCATCGTTTACGAAATATATGCTAAAATATGAGACATGGAAAAAGCCTATTCGTTTCGATTTTACCCAACACCAGAACAAGAGTCGCTATTGCGGCGCACTTTGGGCTGTGTAAGATTAGTTTACAACAAAGCTCTCCACGAACGAACACAAGCTTGGTACGAAAAGCAAGAAAGAGTAGGCTACGCTCAAACTTCTTCAATGTTGACCGATTGGAAAAAACAAGAAGAATTAGAGTTTTTAAACGAAGTTAGCTGTGTACCTTTACAACAAGGGTTAAGACATTTACAAACAGCTTTCACTAACTTCTTTGCTGGTCGTACTAAGTATCCTAACTTTAAGAAAAAACATCAGGGAGGAAGTGCCGAATTTACCAAATCTGCTTTTAAATTTAAAGACAAACAAATCTATTTAGCCAAATGCACAGAACCTTTACCTATTCGATGGTCAAGACAAATCCCAGAAAGCTGTGAACCAAGCACAGTAACAGTCAGATTACATCCTTCTGGACGTTGGCATATCTCAATAAGATTTGATGACCCAACAATTAAGCCATTACCAGTAACAGATAAAGCCATTGGAATTGATTTAGGAATTAGTAGCCTCGTGATTACCAGCGATGGCGATAAAGTGTCTAATCCCAAGCATTTTAAAAAGCATTATCGGAGACTGCGAAAGGCCCAAAAAAGCCTTTCTAGAAAACAGAAAGGCTCAAAAAATCGAGAAAAAGCTAGAATCAAAGTAGCCAAGATTCACGCTCAAATCACCGATAGCAGAAAAGACCATTTACATAAGCTAACCACTCAATTAGTTCGTGAAAACCAAACGATTGTGGTTGAGAATTTAGCTGTCAAGAATATGGTCAAAAACCCGAAATTATCTCAGGCAATATCTGACGTTAGTTGGGGAGAAATCACTAGACAATTAGCCTACAAATGCCGTTGGTATGGGAGAAATTACATCGAAATAGATAGATGGTTTCCTAGTTCTAAGCGGTGTAGTAATTGCGGGTATATTGCTGAGAAAATGCCGTTAAATATTCGAGAGTGGGATTGTCCAGACTGTGGGACTCACCATGACCGAGATATTAACGCAAGTAAAAATATTTTGGCCGCAGGGCTTGCGGTGTCAGTCTGTAGAGCGACCATAAGACCAGAACAGAGTAAAACTGAGGCGGCAGGTGCGGAACCCCGCAAGGGAAAGAAGCAGAAACCTAAATCGTGAGGTTTGGGAATCACCGTCCGTTTACGGCGGTGAGGATGTCAATACTGGAATGGACGGCGAGATTTATGCCAGACTGGATCTGAGTCGGGAATGGGGCGGGGCGCTCGATCTGGGAACCGCGAGGACGGGAAAAAGCTTCGGCGTTGACGGTTATTTAGGGGAAACTAATTGCCTCGGCGTTTGGGATAGTGTGGACAGACTGAAATTCAGGACTTCGCGTAACCTTCGTTTGGAACTCGCCACCGATCCCAACGTGATCATCGAGTTAGTGCGATTCGATAGTAAGGGCGTCGCCACCGTCGTCGGTTCGGTTGAATACGGCGACCGATTATCCTTGAATTTAACACCAGGTCGCTACGGCCTCAGTTTCTTTGTCGAGGGAGATTTGATCTCCTATCAGGTTAATGCCAGTTTCATTTAGGGCTGTTGACTGATCGCTGATTACTGATCGGGCGTTGCTGATTTAGGGTATGATTAAGGGAGAAGGCAAGCTACCAAGAAGACGTTACTGAATCAAGGTATGAATGCCAAGTGTGCATCGTGTCCAAAAGTTAGTTTGGGTCTAGGTTTTAAAAATCCTACAAGAGAAGATTCATATCTCAAATCAGCAACGCCTGTTAAGCTGATTAACAGCTGATCAGCAAGAAATTAAGTTTGTCATTAGGGCTTGCTGAATAATGGTAAAACCCTTTTAAAATAAGGCTTTTGACCTGTTAAAGTCCGATGTTAGTGCAAGAAAATAGGATTGGGACTTTCAAAAACCTTGCATTATCTTTCTTATAGTACATCAATTGGTACAAAAAACAAGGGCAACAAAGCCCGAAACGACCGGCTACTGACTCCTGACTCCTGACTCCTACCCCCAGGAAAAACTTTTTCAGCAGACCCTCATTAATTTTCATTTAACAAAAAAACAGCACCCATCAGGATGCTGTTTGTCAAGAAAATGTTACAAAACTTAAGCTAAAGCCGCCATTTTCACCTCGTTATGAGCGAGGATATTTTGTAACTCCTCCGCGTCCACGGTTTCTTTTTCCACTAACATTTGCGCTAACTGGTCCAAGATGGCGCGGTTATTGACTAAAACCTCTTTAGCGCGACGATAGGCCTGTTCCACTAAGTTACGCACTTCCTCGTCAATAGCTGCCGCAGTTTCATCGGAGAAATCTCGATCGGAAGCGATATCACGACCTAGGAAAACATTACCATTTTGACGACCTAAAGCCACGGGACCTAGGCGATCGCTCATGCCGAAACGAGTGACCATTTGCCGCGCTACTCGTGCCACCTGTTGCAGGTCATTAGAAGCACCCGTAGTCACTTCCTCCTCACCGAAGATAATTTCTTCAGCTAAACGACCCCCCAAAGCTACAGCCATCTGATTTTGCAGATAAGCGCGAGAATATAACCCGGATTCCATGCGATCCTCGCTGGGAGTGAACCAAGTTAAACCCCCAGCGCGACCGCGAGGAATAATACTAATTTTCTGGACAGGATCATAATCCGGCATTAAAGCACCCACCAAAGCGTGACCCGCTTCATGGTAAGCAACTAAAGTTTTGCGTTTTTCGCTCATGACGCGATTTTTCTTCTCAGGACCGGCCAGAACACGATCGATCGCATCGTTGATCTCATCCATGGAAATCTCGGTTAAATTGCGACGTGCCGCTAAAATTGCGGCTTCGTTGAGCAAATTAGCCAGATCCGCACCGGTAAAACCGGGGGTACGACGAGCAATTTTATCTAGATCCACGTCTTGGGCCAAGGTTTTGCCTCTGGAGTGGACATTAAGGATTTCCTTACGGCCAGCGTAATCGGGACGATCTACCACCACTTGGCGATCAAAACGACCCGGACGTAATAAAGCGGCATCCAGCACATCAGGACGGTTAGTGGCGGCGATAATGATAATACCTGTATTACCTTCAAAACCGTCCATTTCCGTTAATAATTGGTTGAGGGTTTGTTCCCGTTCATCGTTACCACCCCCTAAACCGGCGCCCCGTTGACGACCGACAGCATCAATCTCATCGATAAAGACGATACAAGGTGCATTCGCTTTCGCTTGTTCAAATAGGTCGCGGACGCGAGAAGCACCCACCCCGACGAACATTTCCACGAATTCCGAACCGGAAATGCTAAAAAACGGGACTCCTGCTTCTCCAGCTACTGCGCGAGCGAGTAGGGTTTTACCTGTCCCCGGAGGACCGACTAAAAGGACTCCTTTGGGGATTTTTGCCCCAATTGCCGTGAAGCGATCGGCATTTTTGAGGAAGTCCACCACTTCGTTTAATTCTAATTTTGCCCCTTCAATCCCGGCCACATCACCGAAAGTAACCTGGGTTTGGGGTTCCATCTGTACTCTTGCTTTCGATTTGCCGAAGTTCATCGCTTGGGAACCGGGGCCACTTTGGGCGCGACGGAGCAAGAAAAATAGACCAACAAGAAGCAATATAGGGAAAAATAGGCTACTGAAGGCTCTTACCCATACTCCTTCTTCTCTTTGGGGCAGTACGGAAATATCAACGTTATTTTCTGCCAAGATGTTGATTAATTGCGGATCGTTGGGTAGGTTAACCAATACGTTTGTACCGTCTTGGGTGGGTACGATCGCTCGTTGCCGGTCGGCACTTAAGCGCACGGTTTCTACTTTACCTTCCCGTACTTCCTGTAAAAATTCACTATACTTCCAAGTTTGTTGCACTGCTGGCTGGCGATCGAAGAAAGCTGAGGCCAAGGCAAGGACTACGATTAACAATAGGGCATATAGTCCCGCATTGCGCCATTTTTTGTTATTACCGTTTTTGTTCACGCTGTCGAACTCCTGATAAATTGAGGATGATCTTATCGGTTGTCAAGGGGTTGTTAACTTATGTTAACGTTTCTCAGGAACAGTGGACAGGTTTTTTTTTAATATGCCCCTCGTGGTCCTCCCTAGGGGTTAGCTGTTGGGGGTTGGGAGTGGGTCAAAAAGCCATTTACTGTGACTCTCCTAGACCGAGTATGATCAATTTGTAACAAAATGCCAAAATACTGCATAAAAGCTGCAAGTGGAACGATAGAGAGTTTAGTTGACCTCCACGGGGACTAGCTAGATGAAAAAACGAGAGACTTTGCTGGAGAAGTTTTGTTGCTTTTTAGTTTTGCAGCAAAATAGGACACAATGGAATTGCGATCGGCGTTTGCGTCGTAACATGGCAAGCTATGGCCCAATCGATCCTAATGTCGAGTCCGAGGAATATTGGTCTCTATTCTTTCACCAACAGTATCAGAATCACGGTTCCAAAAATCATCTTTTTCGTGGGCATTTATACGCTTATTTGCAGGAACCTTGCTACTGGGCAGCTGCCGAAATCTATCAAAAATATCAAGCTAAACTGGATTATCAGATCGAAGACTACTTTAACGAAGGAATTCTTGGTTTTGAGGCTATCTTAGCTGACTTTAAGCCTTTATTCTCCACTCGCTTCGATAATTTTGCCAATCAGAGGATTAAATATCGCTTAATCGATCGCATCCGTCAGATTAGTCAAGCATTCGGCCATAATACTTGGAGCCTACTACTTAATTCTACCGGAGCGCGTCTCAGCCAAGCTCTCCAGGCGAGGGGATTAGTGGGGGAAACTCTCGAAAATTACCTTTTAGCTTGGGATTACTATAAAGAAATTTATGCCCAGGCAAAAATAAAAACCGATGGTAAAATTGAAATTGGCTCTTCGTTACTTTTTATGCTAAATCAACAGACAAGATGCCAAGATAACATACTTCTAACCCAAAAATTCCGAAAGTTTCTAAAGCCATAGCCTCTCCGTTTTATTAGTTTAATTTTATTGTTGA
>NZ_JADEVX010000260.1:0-4431 GCF_015207925.1 Microcystis sp. LEGE 00066
GGGTAAAATGTATTCTAAGATACATTTCTCCTAGCGAGGGGGTGGAACGAACCACAAAGACACAAAGGACACAAAGATTGATCGATCCTATGTAAGTTAAACTTATCACACAGAACCTAGAAGAGCCAAACTATTAGACTATTATCTGTTATACTATAGCAGTTTTCATTAGCATGAGTCATAGGCAAGGGGCTTAAACCCTTTGTTGGCAAAACTTTTCGATACCTCAGTGATGTGAAAAGTGCTATATTAAGTTCCAGTCTATTATAAGTACCTAAGCAAAATTAATTACACATTTCGATAAAACTTTTGCCTATTGCCTATTGCATGAGTGCCTATCCTAACCAAGAAATCAATTTTGCACGACTACTTACTAATATACTAGCCCCCTACTCCTCACCTAAGGGAAGATTTTTGATTTTTGCAAGAGGTCTCATCAAGAGAGCCATCTTTTTTCTAACCATGCTAGGACACTTTTAACATCAGCCACTTTTTCTCCTTCGGGTACAGGTGGACGTTGTACCATGACCACGGTTATTCCCAACTCTCTGGCGGCGATAATTTTGGCGTAAGTGGCATCACCGCCGCTATTTTTACTCACGATCGCCCCAATCTTATATTCTTGTAAAAGAGAGCGCTCTGACTGCAAGGAAAAAGGCCCTCTTTCCAACAATAATTTTCCAATCGGTACGATGACATCTGGTTCCGGCGGGTCAATCATCCGCATCAAAAACCAGATATTGTTTAAATGTGCATAACTTGCCAGTTCTTGCCGACCAATAGTGAGAAATATCCTCGGTGCTAACTCTGGTAAAATATTCGCCGCCGCTTGATTGTTTTCTACTTCAATCCAATTATCTCCAGATACTTTTTCCCAAGCTGGACGACTTAACATTAATCGAGGAATACCACAATCCGAGGCGGCTTGAGCGGCATTAAAGGAAATTTGTGCGGCAAAGGGATGGGTAGCATCAATTAAACAATCAATGCCTTCTTGCCGCAGATAATTGGCTAACCCAGTGGCACCACCAAACCCCCCCCTGCGAGAGGGAGTTGTGAAAGTAATCGGTTCTCTCGTGCGACCGGCAAAGGAAGCGATGGCATCTATACCCGGAATTGCCGCAATTTTAGCCGCTAATACCGCCGCTTCCCCTGTTCCCCCTAAAATCAGCACTCTTTTATTTTTAGTCATCTAGCAATCGCCAAAAGGTTAACTAATTTTCCATCTTCCTACCTTCCCTTGCAAAGGAAAGAGATTTTGGGGGTTAGGTCACTCTACTTTTTCCCAAAAACGAGGAATCTGTGCTAAGTTACCACAAAGTTTATTTTCCGAGCAGATGCTCAGAAGATAGACCATCAATCAAGGCCAATTTCACCCTTTTTGTCTTTAGGAGTTCCAAAAATGACCAAAAATCAGCAAATTCTGGCAAAAATCGGGGGAGGTAGCCTTGCTCTCCTTCTTTCTTTGGGCTTAGGGCAACAAGCTTATGCTGTTACCCTCGTTGAGAACTTAAGTCAATCAAATTCAGACACAGGAGGTATAACCTTTGACTACTTGTGGCAAGGATCAAGCTTTACCACTGGCAGTAGCAGTTATAACCTTAATTCTGCTACTCTTTTGTTCCAAGAATTCAGCGCCAGTACCGACTTGTTTGTTCGTCTCTATAGCGACAACAGTGGACAACCTGGCACTGTGATAACGAATTTTACTAACCCTACTCCCATTACTACCACTCTCACCAATAACACCTTTACCTTGGCTACTCCGCAAGCATTAGCCGCTAATACCACTTACTGGTTAGTCAGTGGTACAACTGGTGGAGGGGAGTATTATTGGGGTTATACTAAATCTTTCAATCAAACAGGACTACCCGGTTGGACGATTGGTGATGGTTACGTTTTCAGTTCAGATCAATCAGCATCTTGGGACACTGATCCTACGGGTGGGCCTTACCAATTTAGCCTTGAGGGGACTGCTACTAGCGTCCCTGAACCAGGTTCCGTAGTTGCCTTGTTGGGATTAGGAGGATTAGGGTTAGCTTCTAGCCTGAAAAAACGAAAATAGGAACGGTAGGGTGGGGCGACTCGATTCTCTTGTCTCGTGCCAAGGTTCCATCTGGCAATGGGAAAAAGGAGTGTCTCCCTCCCTTACCTGATAGGTTATATATGTAGGGTTTGCTGAATAAAGCTAAAAACCTTGTTGGGTAAGACTTTTAGACTTTTTGAAATCAAAAAGTGCCGGGCATGGGAGTGATCGGGGGGGAAATTTAGACACTTTTTCCCTGAAAATTAGGTAATTGACCCCCTGAAAATGGGTAAAACCCTACACCCTACACCCCACACCCTGCCCCCACCAACAAACTTTTTCAACAGACCCTAATTAACTTAACAATATAATCCCTGAATCCACTGCCATTCTTGGGCTAATCCTTCGGCTAAAGAGACTTGGGGATTATAACCTAGAATAGTACGCGCTTTGGTGACATCGGCGGCGGTGTGACGGGCATCTCCGCGGGCCAATCCTTGATGCAGTCGCTCGATCGGTTTACCGATGACTTTTTCCATGGTATCCAAGACATCCAGCAAAACCACGCGACTACCACCACCAATATTAAACACCTCACCCACCGCTTCCGGCACGACGGCAGCGGCTAAATTAGCGGCTACAGCATCGCTAATGAAGGTAAAATCGCGGGTTTGTTTGCCATCCCCGTAGATGCCGATTGGTTTACCCGCGATCGCGGCTTGAAAAAACTTATGGAAAGCCATATCGGGACGTTGCCGCGGTCCATAAACGGTGAAATAACGCAAGGCAGTGACGGGAACGTTAAAATTCTGGTGATATAGCCAACAGAGTCTTTCTGCCGCTAATTTGGTGATGCCGTAGGGTGAAACTGGTTGGGGACAAAGGGTTTCCGGAGTCGGCATCGTTTCCGCATTGCCATACACCGAGGAAGTGGAAGCAAAAACCATCCGTTGTAAAGAAGGGGTTTCCTTAGCGGCCTCAAGGATAATTTGAGTAGCATTTATATTCCTTTCGGTATATTGACGAAATCCATCACCCCAGCTTGCTCTGACTCCTGCTTGGGCTGCCTGATGGAATAATACTTCTACTCCTTGCAACAGTTGTCTCCAGTCGAGGGATTGTATATCCGCTTCAATTAACTTAAATTCGCGATATTTGGCTAGAATATGGGCATTTTTGTGCTTTAAACTGGGGTCGTAATAATCGTTAAATTGATCGATACCGATCACCTGATCTCCTTGTTCTAAAAGCTTTTGTGCCAAGTTAGAACCTATAAAACCCGCGACACCAGTAACAATATGAGTAGCCATTTAATCCTAGTCGTTGATATTTTGTATCGATTGTAATCATTTTTGTTCTTTTTACCGCAATTAATTTCCGCCGTCCGCTGTCAGCTTTTAGGGATCAAAATCGATAGATTAGATCTCTTGCAAAAATCAAAAATCTTTCCTTAGGTGAGGAGTCACGAGCCAGTAGTCATACTAAATCCGTTGAGTACAGGCTAGTTATGAGGAGAGGCAAAAGGCAAAGGGGAATAAATAATCAGTTTTTAATAACTGGATTTAGTATCAGTAGTCAGGAGAATTAAGAATGATCATTAATCAATTAAATGCTCTATTCAGGGATTTTATGCAATTTTATGCCTATTCTTCTCATTTTTAAACTATCAAAAATTAATTATGCAAGAACTCTAATGTTTACAGATAGTTCTAACAATCCAAAAAAAGACTTCAGGATGATCAATCCAAAATTATCAAATCATCGCCTAATTCAGCAACGCTTATCATAATTCTAACAACAAAAAAGCACCCCCTCGCAGGAGTGCCTTTTCGTTCAGACTAGGAATTAACCATTGATAGCGGGAGCAATTAGAGCTACAGGAGCCTGTTCACCACTAGCTAAGTCTAAGGGGAAGTTGTGAGCGTTGCGCTCGTGCATTACTTCCATACCGATACCAGCGCGGTTCAGCACATCGGCCCAAGTACCGATTACACGACCTTGAGAATCGAGAATCGACTGGTTGAAGTTGAAACCGTTGAGGTTGAACGCCATGGTGCTAACACCCATTGCCGTAAACCAGATACCGATTACCGGCCATGCACCTAAGAAGAAGTGCAGAGAACGGCTATTATTGAAAGAAGCGTATTGGAAGATTAAGCGTCCGAAGTAACCGTGAGCGGCAACGATATTGTAGGTTTCTTCCTCTTGACCGAATTTGTAACCGTAGTTCTGAGATTCGATTTCAGTGGTTTCACGCACTAAGGAAGAAGTTACTAACGAACCGTGCATTGCACTGAACAAGGAACCGCCGAACACACCAGCAACACCTAACATATGGAAGGGGTGCATCAGAATGTTATGTTCTGCTTGGAACACGAACATAAAGTTAAAGGTTCCAGAGATTC
>NZ_JADEVX010000261.1:0-4423 GCF_015207925.1 Microcystis sp. LEGE 00066
TCGCTCCATACCCCTTTTAATGCTATATATTCTCATTAACCCTTTTAACCTTTGAATTAATTTTAGTTATTATGTACTACTTTAATGGCTTTTTTGATCTGTGACAGTTGAGGGTGCGGAATGTGGGCTTAAATAAACTCTCTGTGGATGATCGCACTCAAGCGGCAGTGTTAGCCCTGCGATCGGGATTAGTAGCTTAAAAAAACCGGCATCCTAACCATATAGGATGCCGGTTCGGTAAAAACTAAAAACTAGACTGACGCTGCCACTTTTGCTTCGGCTGCCATTAGTTTTTCGTAGGTTTCACGCATTTTGAGACCGACTAAGACTTGGAATAAACCCGTACCATTGGTGGAACCGGGATAATCCTTGTGTTTGAGCAGTAATTCCGTCATTTCACCGTAGTATTTAGTGCCAGTTTTGCTCAAATGGCTTTCGATGTAGATCATTTCTTCGAGGTTATCGAATTGACCATCTAGTTCCAGAATCGACACTTCATTCCCCAAGAAGCCATCTGGACCGTAGTAGAGTTTAATACCGGGATAAGTGCAGGTCAATTTACGACCACAGGGCCGCCAATCGATGGTGGAACCTTCATCAAACAGATAAGCGGGTTCAAAGTTTTCCACCCCTTCTTTCTGGATTAAACGAACCCGCAGTAATTTACTTTCGTGATCTTCAAGTAATTTGGTGGGCAGCACTTGAATCACCACGTCAGCGTACTGTCTTTGGGGATCGATATAGGCACTGAAATCCGGTTTTCTAGAATTAATGGCCGCCATCACATCATCATAGGTGTGACCGCGCTCGGCCATATCTCGTTGAATTTTCCAGTTAACTTTGACTTCATCGCTAATATCGAGATAAACGCTGAAATCTAATAGGGACCGGACTCGTTCATCATATAAGGGGTGTAGTCCCTCGATCACGATTACCTTATTCGGTTCGATGATTTCGGGGGGATCGATCATCCCCGTTTCATGATTATAAATAGGTTTATTAATGGCTTGACCTCCCTTAAGAGCTTTAATCTGCTCATACATCAGGTCAAAGTTATTCGCTTTCGGATTGAGTGCGGTGACACCCACCTCTTTTCTCTGTTTGCGATCGAGGCAATGGTAGTCATCTAAACAGATCACTGTCATAAACTCGGCCCCGAATAAATCGGTCAAACGACGTAAAAAAGTAGATTTCCCACAACCGGAGTCCCCAGCTACACCGATTAGAACCACGCGCTCTGGCTTATTGGCCATAGTTTCCCTCTAAATACACAACTAATTGTTAACCCTATAGTATGTAATTAAACCAGACTCTGGATCGAGCAGTACCCCGCCGCCACAAATTTCTGCTGCTGACAGGTTCGGCAAGAGCCTCACGCTAGAATGAGTAGGTATTTGATACTAGATAATCTGTTCAGATCATACCGGAATCAGTGACCAAAATCAGTTATCAGTTATCAGTTATCAGTTATCAGTTATCAGTGGAAAGTCGCAAGTGGGGAGAATACACAAAAGCTGCCTCCTGTCTCCTGACTGGAAAGAGGGTGTGGGGAAAGAAACCTCTTTCATCTGTGCTGGTGAAAATTTTTTCATCGGGACTAACTCCTAATTCCCAACTGAGAGGGTGCGGTGGGTGTGGAGAAATGTCGTCATTTCCTCCACAGCTAGAGGGGAACTGATGCGATTGCCTTGCATTCTCTCACAACCTAATTCTTGCAGGATTTCTAATTGTTGTTGGGTTTCTACTCCCTTGGCGATCGCTATTAAGTTAAAACTTTTCGCTACCGCCAGCAATGACGAGATAAAACGGGTATCTTGGGGAGTATCAGTGAGTTTTTTTGTTAAAGATTGCTCTATTTTCAGTTTTTTCACGGGAAATTGACCGAGATAGGCGATCGAAGCGTAACCGCTGCCAAAATCATCGAGGGTAATACTAATACCCAATTTCTGCAAATCCCCAAGAATTCGACCGGTTTCGCGGCTATTTTCCAGTAAACTTGTCTCAGTTATTTCTACCTCCAGAAAGAAAGGCCCGATTTGGGTTTCAGTCAAGACTTCTTTGAGGTTGGTGAGCAACTGGGGATCACGCAATTGGTGTGGGGACAAATTGATCGAGATGGGGGTGTATAATAATCCCCGCTGCTGCCATATTTGTGCCTGTTGACAGGCATTTTTTAGTACCCAACGATTAAGCTCAAGGATTAAGTCGCTTTCTTCGACTAAGGGTAAAAAACGATTAGGGGGGATTAATCCGAATTGAGGGTGTAACCAGCACAATAATGCCTCCAATCCTTCCACTTGCCCCTGAATGATATTAACTTGCGGTTGATAGTAAAGAGCTAATTCATTATTTCTCATTGCCTGATAGAGAAAATATTCAACTTTAGAACTACGAGTATTTTTGGGGTGAACATTAACCGACTCTATCTGGGAGTTATCATTTATATTATTCTTAACTGCTACTAAATTTTCCTCCAGTTTCTGTAATATTACTTTCCTGTCTGTGCCGTCGGGGGGACAGATAACTGAACCTAAACTTAATCGCACGACTAGGGAGTGATTTTCAATTTCATTATTACTTTCTAGGGTTTTAATAATTCTTTGACCAACCTTTTCTAGATCATTAGCATCATTAATTTGTGACAGCAGGATAATAAATTCGTACCCTCTCCAATGGGCGACTATATCCTCTGATCGCAAACTTTTTCTTAAACGTTCAATTAAGATTTTTAATAGTTTATCCCCCAGTCGATAACCTAGTTGATTGTTGACATTTCTTAGCTGCCCTACATCCAATAATAATAGCCCGATCAGTTGATTATTTTTCTGGGCATTATTAATAGCACTTGAGAGGTGTTCATTAAAGAGGGAACGGTTAGGTAAATCCTTGAGAACAACCGAAGAATATTCCTCTTGAATCTTGCTATTAAAATTTATGATTTGCGATGGAGCTTGACGGAGAATTAAGGTACTTTTTGCCTGAGGGTCATTATGGCTAGAATCGGTTTCATTTTCCCTAGTGTTCCCTTGTAACTGTCCTATATTTTTAACTGATTCTCGCTCTATTTTTGCTTGACTAGCTATTAAATGAAAACTGGCATTTATATCACAGCCAAAGTTAATTAAATCACCATCTTTTAATTCATGAATTAAGCATTTAGACCCATTGACGTAAATGCCATTATGACTTTTATTTCCCTCTAAATCACCATCAAGAATCCAATAGGAAAATTTTTGGCGATCAATACTCTTTTTAATTAAAGTCGCATGATAGCGAGACGCGTGTTTAGAGCGAAGAACAATTTGATTATCAGACTTACGACCCAGAGAATATTTCATGTCCTCTAGGGTAATTGTTCTTCTACCTTGAGGATCTTCCACAATCAGGAGATAACGGGAATTGGATGAACCATTAATCATTTTTTCAGCACCTCGACAAAAGTGAAAATATAAGTTAATTTATTCTCTCAAAAGCTACGGCTTATTCGTCTTTAAGTTAATTTATTTTCTCAATAAAGTGTTGGGGGTAATTCGGAACAGTTACTTAACAGCAATTGTGTCACATCTTGGGGGTTCAAAGTCCGAGTCAACCAAAATCATTGTACTTCTTCACAGTGGAGACGTGGGCAAGTGTCCAACTGTTGTAAACTTTCTCCCCCGACGGCAATAACTCGTAAATTCAAATTCTGCCCTAGGCTGATCATAGTCGATAACATGGCTAAATGCTTGGTTTTTGATAGTCAAGATTGGATAAAGGTTTGATCGATCGATCTTCAAACTGTCGAAGGTGTATTTATAAATATAACTTAATCAGGAATAGCCGGCATCAAAATTATCTAAAACTAACTGCATCCCTAATTCCCGCAAGTCCCTTAAAGCTGAGTTGGCAAAGCTCTCATCCTGCATGATGCAGTTTTCATTAATTTAGACCTGCTGCATCTCACATTTGCAGAAATACCGACTATCAGCAACAAACCAATACAAATGTACGGTCAACCGTCTATAAGCATACCACTTGCAAAGCTAATGCTTTCTGAACTTTGGGAGAGGTGCTTCCTCCACGGACATCTAATACCATTTTTCTTTATTTGCGTCACAACGAATGCAAGCTTGGCAAGCATTCGAGCGTGGATGTCTGTCATGGATTTAGAAATTTGGTATAAAACCACACACGCGGGTTGCGAATTCCTGTCCTCCCTAACGGGTTTCGGGGAGTAGAAACCCTCAAAGTCCCAGATTGAGTGATAAAATCAGAAATAAAGCCCGATTTTAGCAGAGATTTTCCCTTTAAAAAGATGGCTCTTCGGGAATTGTTATGCAAATAATTAACTTAAAATAAAATTCAATGAGAGTACCTAAGCTCAAAAGTAGCTGAAATTCATACAGGAAAGGACTTAAGGCACAAATAAGTTAATATCAAAAGA